>NZ_JPJC01000045.1:0-16551 GCF_000733135.1 Sphingomonas sp. FUKUSWIS1 | reverse complement strand
GCGACGATCGGGCAGCCGCGGCTCGGCCCGCGCGGCAGGCGCAGCGCGCATCTGCCACGCATAATAGGTCGCGAGCGCGCGGACATCGGCCGGCGCCGCACGCGCGAGATTATAGGTGACCGGCCCCATTGGCCCCGCCGCCGCGGCATGCGCGGTGCTGAGCCCTGTCCGGAAATAGGCGTCGAGCCGCTCGACGGTCCAGGCGCGGACCGCGGGCGAGCGCGCGTTGATCGGCGGCGCATACCAGCCGCCCGACCAGCCGCCGTCATAGGCCCGGTCGCCGCGCTTCTCCTGCTGCAACAGCCCGCGCGGACTGTGACAGGCGGTGCAATGCGCCAGCGTCTCGCCGATATAGCGCCCCCGGTTCCACACGGCCGACTGGCGCGGATCGGCGACCACCGGCTGCGGATCGAAAAACAGCAGCTTCCAGCCCGCCAGCAGCGGCCGGAAGCCGAGCGGCGGGATCATCCGGTTCGCGGGCGGCACTGCGCGCACCGCCGGCCGGGTCATCAGGAACGCGTAGAGCGCGTCCACATCGCCGTCCGCCACGCCCGCATAATGCGTATAGGGAAAGGCCGGATAGAGATGGCTGCCGTCGCGCCCGACGCCCTCGCGCATCGCCCGGCGAAACGCGGCTGGCGACCATGATCCGATCCCGGTCGCGGAGTCGGGCGTGATGTTGCTGCCGTAGATCGTCCCGAACGGCGTCTTGATCGGATAGCCGCCCGCATAGGGACGCCCGCCCGCCGCCTGATGGCAGCTGACGCAATTGCCCAGTCGTGCCAGATTTGCACCGCGCGCGACCAGCGCGGGATCGAACTGCCGGGGATCGGGGCGCGTCACGCGGGCGATCGCGGGCCGGTACGCGATTGCTGCGAACGCGATCCCGCACAGGCCCAGCAGAACCGCGGCGATGACGACGATGCGCCTGATCCCGGGCCGGCTCATCCTCGCCTAGACCCTTGCGTCGCCGAACGCCGTCATACGCATCGTCTCGTCTCCCCCGTGTGACATCGGACGCAGGGGCCGATCGGACGGGGATTGAACGATCCGGATGCCGACAATCTCCCCGCGCCGGGAGATAATCCCGACCCGCCGCATCGATTCGCACCGTGCCCGCGCTGTGCTAGGCTGACCCGACACTATGCGGGGGGCGGAGATGCGCGAGATCCTGACGGCGGCGGCCCTGCTGGGCGCCGCGTTGACCGTGTCGGCAACAGCTGCGCAGACCCCAGCGCGGACCACACCCCCACCGGCCCCCGCGCCGGCACTCCGGGGTACGCTGGCCGGCCCGTTCGAACTCCGGTCGCAGCGCTTTCCCGGTACGGTCCGGCGCTACTGGGTCTATGTCCCGTCAGGCTATGATCCACGCCGCCCGCCCAATCTGCTGCTGTTCCAGGACGGGCAGCGCGCGACGAATCCGGCAGGGTCGCTCAGGGTCCCCGCGGTCCTCGACACGCTGATCCTGCAGCACGCGATTCCGCCGACGCTCGGCATCTTCGTGACCCCCGGTCACCGCGCGACGCACTATCCCGACACGCTCGGCATGGCCAACCCGGATCACCGGGTGGAGGAATATGACGCGCTGTCCGACGATTATGGCTGGATGACGCTCAACGAACTGCTGCCCGCGGTCGCGGCACGCTGGCGGTTCGCCGACGATCCGAGGCGCCGCGCGATCGGCGGCACGTCGAGCGGCGCGATCGCCTCTTGGACGATCGCCTGGCGGCATCCGGAAGCGTTCGGCAATGTGATCAGCTTCATCGGCAGCTATACGTCGATCGGCCTCACGCTCGGCCCGGACGGCGCACCGCGCACGCTCGGCGGCGACCTCTATCCCGGGCTCATCCGCAAGAGCCCGATCCGCCCCTTGCGCATCGTCCTGCAGGACGGGGCCGCCGATCTCGACAACGAACATGGCAACTGGTTTCTCGCCAACCAGCAGATGGCAAAGAGCCTCGCATGGGCCAATGCGCAGGCCGATGCGGAGCACCGCCCGGGCCCGCGCTACGACGTCCGAACAGCCTGGACGCGCGGTGGCCATTCGGACGCGGACGGCGGCGCGATCCTGCCCGACATGCTGCGCTGGATCTGGCGCGACCAGCCCGCAGCCGCGGACGCCCCGCTCCCTACTGTCCCGCCCCCTACTGCCCCACGACGATCTTCGGCAGGGTCGTGATCGGCTCGACCGTGATCGCGCGGAACCAGGTCTCGGCGCCTTCGGATTGCAGCTGGATCTGGCCATGCGTCAGCGGCCGCCGGCCGTCGGGGCCGATCGTCGCCAGATCATGCACTTCGCCGACCGGTACGCCGTTGACGACATGCACCGCGCGGTCGCCGACGACATAGAGGTCGAGCGTGTTCCACGCGCCGACCGGCCGTTCGGCGTCGGTCGCTGCCTCGACGTTCCAGGTCGGCGTGCCGTTGACGATGTCGATCTCGCGCCCCCCGGCACGGAAGCGGAGATGCGGTTCGACCAGCGACGGATCGAACGTCACCCCGGTACGACCGCGCAGCTTGCTCCCCACCGCGACGATCATCCCGGTCGATCCGGTCATGATCTCGAACTCGACCGACGGCCGCCACGTGCCGAAGACCTCGCCCGGCGCGCCATGGGTATGATAGAGCAGGCCGTTGTTGCGCGGCTGCGTCGCGCGCGGCGCCCAGGTTTTGGCGCCCCATTTGAACTGCAGCCGCAGGTGATAGTCGCGAAGGTCTGCCTCGTGGACCAGGCTGCCCCAGGTCTCGCCCTTCACCCAGATCGCCGGCGCCCCGTCGACGCTGCGCACCGCGAAATCGCCCTTGGTATCCCGGCTCGTGCCGATCGGCGGCGTGCCCGGCTTTGCCTGATAGGTGATCGACGGGTCGGGATAGCCGAGCCACGCGGTCCAGCCCGTGAGACTGCGTCCGTCGAACAGCGCGGTCGGCTTGCCCGTCGCCACGGGAACGTCGGTCAGCGTGAGCCGCTGCGGCCCCGCGGCGGGCTCGCCCGCAATCGCCCGCGCCCGGTCCTGTGACGTCTGCGCGGTCGCAGGCGCGGACACCAGCATCAGCGCGACCAGCGCGCGCTTGGATCTTCCAGACATTCGCCCTCAACTCCCCCATCATATTTATGACCCAGCATAGCGCGTTATCGCTACCAGTTGAACTCCGATGGTCCCACGCGCTAGGACCGGGCGGGAGATTGCACGATGCTCAAGATGTTGGCGCTGGCCGCCCTGCTCACCACGGCGCAGGCCGCGCCCGATCCGCATTTGCCGAAGGCCACGACCGACACCGTCGCCCCCGTGCTGCCCAAGGGCCTGCAACGCGCGGTGCTGATCGTGTCGAAGACCAATGGCTGGCGGCATATCGAGCATATCCCGCACTCGAACCGCGTACTCGCCGACATCGTGCAGGGCCTGGGTCGGACAAGCTACGCCACCGAGAATGCGGCGGTCTTCAACGACGAACAATTGCGCCACTTCTCCGTCGTCGTGCTCAACAGCGCCAGCGGCGCCTTCCTGACGCCAGACCAGCGCGCGGCCTTCGCCCGCTTCGTCGCGCGTGGCGGCGGCGTCGTCGCGCTGCATGCCGCGGGCGACGACAGCCACACCGACGCCTGGTATAGCGACACGGTGATCGGCACGAAGTTCATCGGCCATCCGGGCGGCGAGGATCAGTTCCAGCGCGCGCGGCTCGTCGTCGATCGCCCCGACCATCCGGTCATGGCGGGGGTGCGCCTGCCCTGGACCGCGGTCGACGAATGGTATTCCTTCAACGCCAATCCGGCCGCCCGCGGCATGACCGTGCTCGCGACGCTCGACGAGGCGAGCTACCGTCCGGGCGCGAAGCTCGCGATGGGCACGCACCCCGTCATCTGGACCAACCCGCGCACCAAGGGCCGGGTGGTCTATTCGGCGCTCGGCCATTTGCCAGAGGCCTATGACGATCCGACCTATCGGCGCGTGCTCGTCAACGCGATCCGCTGGGCGGGCCGGCCATAGCCTCATTCGATCGCGAGGAACGCGGTGATCGTCAGCCGCCCCGCCGCCGGATCCGCCGACAACACCGCGTCGCGCGCGATCGCGCCGCTGTGCAGCACATAGCTGCGGTACAGCAGCGCCCGGTTATAGGCGGCATCGACCAGCGCGGTCCGCTCGAACCACGCGGTATCGTCGGCGATATAGCCGTGCGGCGGCATCGCCGCGACCTCGCGGCCTAGCCGTTCGAAGAAGTCGGGCGCGCGCGTCTCGTCGACCGTCTCGAACCCGGTGGCGCGATGACGGAAGAAGGCGGTCCCGTCGCGGTTCGTCGGCGACAGATAATGGATCAGCGCGACCCGGTCGCGCGCATAGGCATCGACATGCGGCAGTCGTTGCCGGATCTCGAGCGCGTCGGGCGTCACCGTGACGATCGAGAATTGCGCATCGACGACATGGATGCGGCGGCACGGCCCGAAATCGCGGCCCAGCGCGCGGGCGATCCGCGGAAGCTGGTCGGCCAGATAGCGCTCGGGCAGCGCCGCGCGCAGACCGGGATAATGCTCGCCCGCGGATCCGAACGCCGCGTCCGCCGCGGCCTTGCGCAATCCGTCCGGATCCTCGGCAAAGCCGTCGATGATCACCAGCGGCTCCGCCTCCCGGCCGATACGCCGCCTGGTCACATCCCCCAGCATCATGCCTGCCCATCATCCATCTTTACCGTCCTCTAGCGATCCCGGTGACGCGCGACATAGCGAAATGCACGGGCGCAGCGTAGGGGCGGCACGCTCAGCCACACGGACGATCGCTCATGCCCCTGCCCCGCGCCAAAGCCTTCTGGGCGAAGGCCTTTCCTGCTGACCGTCTGCTCGGGGGCGTCGGCGCCTGTATCGGCATCGCGCTGACGATGCTCGTCTGCGTTGCGCTGCTCCCCGTCGGCGACGTTCCCCAGATCGTCGCGCCGCTGGGGGCGTCGGCGGTGCTCGTCTTTGCGGTCCGGTCGAGCCCGCTGGCGCAGCCTTGGCCGGTGATCGGCGGCAACACGCTGTCCGCCGCGATCGGCGTCGCCGCGTTTCAGCTCATCCCCGACGCCAGGCTGGCCGCGGGTGTGGCGGTCGGGGCTGCGATCCTGGCGATGTCGCTGCTCCGCTGCCTGCACCCGCCCGGTGGCGCCGCGGCGCTGACCGCGGTGATCGGCGGACCCGGCATCCATGCGGCGGGCTACGCCTTCGCGCTCGTCCCCGTCGCGCTCAATTCGGTCGTGCTCGTGCTGGTCGCCGTCCTCTTCTACCGCGTGACGCGGCACCCCTATCCGCATCACAGCGCGCTGCCCCCCGCCGCGATCGCGGCCGACCGCCGCGCCGCGGGATTTCACCCCGACGACATCGACGCCGCGCTCGAGGATATGCACGAAAGCTTCGACATCGCCCGCGACGATCTCCACGCGCTGCTCGCCAAGGCCGAACTTCACGCGCAACGCCGCCAGCGCAGCTGAGCGCGGACCGGGTCTCGCGGCGCCTCAGTCCGGCAAGATCACGCGACTTGCCGTTGCTTCCGATCAGGACCTGCGTCATCGCCAAGGAAATGGCTGGTAAAGGCATGCGCGTCGTCGGCCAGTGACTGCAGCGTCCGCTTGAGCATCGCGCCGGTCCGCTGGACCTCGTCGACCGAAGCGAGGTTGCGATCGACCGACGATGCGATCTGCTGGCTCGCCTCGGTGAGCATCTGGCTGCGGTCCTCGACCGCCTCGATCCGCCCGTTGAGCTGTTCGATCGCCTGCGCCTGCGCACGCGACATCGCCGCCACCCGGCCCGCACCGTCGTCCATGCCGTTGATCAGCGCCCCCAGACTGCCCGTGCTCGCCACGACCGACCGGATCTGGTCCTGGACCGCCTCGATCTTCGAGCGCACGTCGCCCGCGCTCGCGCCCGTCCGCGTCGCCAGCGACTTGATCTCGGCCGCCACCACCGAAAAGCCCGCGCCCGCAGGTCCCGCGCGCGCCGCCTCGATCGTCGCATTGAGCGCGAGCAGGTTGGTCTGCTTGGTGATCGCACTGATCACGTCGACGATCTGCTCGATGCTGCTGGCCTGTTCCTGCGACAGCGCGACGGTGTCGTTGGCACTGCGCGCATGGTCGCTGATCGACCTTGCGGCCAGGCTGGTTCCCGCCACCTCCCGGTCGATCTCCTCGAAGGTGTGCGCCAGCAGATGCGTCTCCTTGCCCGCCTCGAGCATCTCGGTCGCGAACAGCTGCGCGATCGCGTCGAGCTCCTGTGCCAGCCGGCGATTGCCCTCGATCGTCTCGTGCAGGCTGATCGCATTCGCCTCGAGCAGCGCCATCGCCTCCTGCGCCTCGCGGATGATGCCGCCGACCTGGCGTTCGAACGCCTCGGCCAGCGCGGCCAGCGTGGCCTCGCGCTCGCGCCGCGCCTGCGCCTCGACCTCGGCGATCGCGCTGGCCTGGCGCGCCTTTTCCTCCTCGGCATGGAGGCGCAGCAGCTCGGCCTGATCCGCGAGGCGTTTCGCATCCTCGCGCTGCGTCTGGAACGTCGTCAGCGCGGTGACGACCAGCCCCAGCTCGTCATGCCGCTTGAGCGTCGACAGATCGATCGCGGCCTCATGCATCACCGCGTCCGTCGCCGCCGCAATATCGGTGATCGAACCGATGATCGATCGCCCGATCACATAGGCCATCACCAGGCTGCCGCCCGTGCCGACGAGCAGGACGAGCAGCAGGATCGCGATCGTGACATGCGTGACCAGCAGCGCCCCCGATGCCGCCTGCCCGGCGCGGCCTATCCCCGCGGCGGTCACGCGCCGGATCCGCGCATCGATCTGCTGCGCATTGGCGCGAAACGGGTCGACCATCGCCGCGGTGCTGGCAAAGTCGACCTCGAGCATCGACGTCAGCACGTCGACGGTCGCGGTATATCGGTCCAGATCGGCGAGCACCGGGCCCAGCTGTGCGCGCTGCCCGGCGTGGCTGCGCCGGTAGCCGACCAGCGCCGTACGGACCCGGGCCAGATCGCGGTGGATCGCCGCCACCTGCCCGTCGACCGCGATCGTCGGCGTCGCCGCCTTCGTGACCAGCAGGTGATAGACGTTCGCGTTGGCGATATCGAACCGCTGCGTAATCGCGTTGAGCTGCTTGATATCGCGCATGTCGCGATTGACGATGTCGTCGACGCTGCGCCCGGTGATCAGCAGCGCCGCGGTGCTGGCCAGCGCCATCACCACGAACAGCACCAGCATGATGACCGGCGTCGCCGCGACCTTGACCGCGATCGGCCGGTCGGCGAGCGCCAGCCTGCGGTCGAGCCGGTCCGACAGCCGGAAGAACGCGTTAAAGCGCAAGTCGCACCCCTGCACGCACGCGACGATCCGCCGGGATCGGCGATACCGCGGCGCCGTCGGCCAGCGCCAGATTTTCGCCCGCGACATAGACTTCGAGCGCGGAGGTCAGCCGCAGCCCCGCCCGTGCATCGAGCGCCACCGCGTCGTCGACCCGGTAGAGCAGCAGCTGCGGCGTCGACGAGAAGGCGAATTGCCGCGTCGACGAGGTGTAGCGCGCGACCCCCGACAGCGACAGTCGCCCGATGTCATAGCCGAGCGCCAAATTGGCCTTGTGGACCGGCGTCGTCGACTTGGGCGACAGCGCATAGGGGATCGGCAGCGTCAGCGACGCCAGCTGCTCGTCGGTGTGCGTCCAGGTGTAATTGGCGCGCCATGTGAGCGCACCGACCGCGCCCGACGCCGACACCTCGGTGCCATAGGTGGTATAGTCGCCGATCGCCGTGAACCGCGCGACGAGCGAGGGCAGCGGGGTCAGGAACAGCTCGGTCTGCAGGCCGTCGCCCGGCGACGCGATCGCATTGTCCGTCTTCGTCACGAACGCGTTCGCCTCGATCTGCGTGCCGCCGATCGTCCGCGCATAGCCGACCTCGCCGCTCCATACGCCGACCGGATCGATCCGCGGCGACCCTGCCACGAAGATCGGCACCGGCGCCGGGGTGATGATCGGCAGGCGGATCCCGTAATTCACCAGCGACGGCAGCTGGTAGCCGCGACCGCCGTTGATCCGCAGCTGGCCGCGCGCATCGGTCTGGACGAGCAGCGCGACGTTGAAGCTGAACCGGGTGAAGGCGCGGTCGAAATCGCTCGCCACGTCATAGCTCGGCTGCGCGATCGCGCCCGCCTGGTGCAGCCAGAGCCGGTCGATCCGCGCCGCCGCGGTGATCGAAATCGCCTCGTCCGGATGCAGGTCGAGCATCGCATTGGCCGATCCGACGTCATAGGAGATCCGCTCGGCGAACTGATAGGCCGAGCGCAGCCGGTTGTTGCGATATTCGCCGCCGAGCCGCAGCGTATCGCTCTTGCCCAGCCGGACCAGCGTCGACGCCCGGGTGACGATGATCCGGTTCTTGAACCCAAGCGGCTCGGTCGCATCCGCCGTCGCGCCGACGCCATATTGCACATCGAGCCAGTTGACATAGCCGCCCAGCGTCACGCCGCCCCAGCCCGTGTCGCGCGTGGCCGAGGCATGGACGTTGTCGCTGCGATAGCGCTGGTTCGACAGCAGCTGGCTCGGCAGATACTCGGCCTGCCGATTGGTCGAATGGCCGCCGCCCAGCACCGTCTCCAGTCCGTCGAACGAACCGGTGATGTCGCCCGACACCTGGTCGCTCGCGACGTCGCTGACCATCGCCGGGCGCAGCAGCGTCGCCGGGATGCGGCGCTCGTCCTCGCGCGCGCGGACCCCGGCCAGCCGGATGCCGATCGCCGGGGTGACGGGCAGCGTCACCGACCCGGCGAGCCGGCTGATGTCGTGATTGCCGAGCTCGGCGGTCGCGGTGACGGTCGGCGTCTGGCCGACGCGCCGGGTGATGATGTTGACGACACCGCTGGCGGCGTTGAACCCGAACAGCGCGTTTGCCGGCCCGCGCACCAGCTCGATCTGCTGGATCTCCTCGAGCTGGACGCCCAGGAGATTCCAGTCGGTCATCCCGTAGTGATCGAGATAGACCTGGCGTCCGTCGACCAGCACCAGCAGCCGCGCATTATAGGTCTGCACGCCGCCGCGCACAGATACGTCGCTCTGCCCCGCGGTCCAGCTGTTCACGTCGATGCCGGCATGCGTCTTCAGCAGCCCGGGTACGTCGCGGGCCGGCGACCGGGCGATATCCTCGCGCGTGATGATGATCGCGGACGCGGGCAGTTCGGACGCGCGCTGGGGCTTGCCCGTGACGCTGGTCGTCACCGGCTCGCCGATCGTCTCCTGCAACGCCTGGTAATCGACGGCCTGCGCCCCTGCGACGGCCGGACACAGCACTGCACCAGCCGTCAGCATGGCGCGCAATCCGGTGGCGAAAGTCGAAACGGTCATCGTTAAATTTCCTTGATCAGCATCAGGAATGCCGACCCGAATCTGATATTGGCAGCCCGCGCCGCGGCGCGATTGACGGTGATCTGGGTCTTGGGACCCGAGGTGATGCCGACCACGCACCGCGCGGTCTGCACGCAGGCGGGATCCGACGAGATCGTCAGGACGGACGATCTGGCGGCCGCGGCGGCGATGCCGGCATGCTCCGGGCGCAATCCCGTCGTGACGAAGGCGAGCCGGAATCCGGCCAGCGACCCGATCGCGCCGACCGGCACGCGGCGCGCGCGGATCGCGCTGCGTCCGGCGGCCAGCCCCGATCCGATCGCCCGCTCGATCGCCGCCGCCTCGGCCTCCGATGCCGCATTGCCCGGTTCGAACACGATCGCCGCGGCGACCGTCCCCGCCGGACCGGGCTGAAGGAACGACACGACCCGCGCCGCGATCGGCACGTTCAGTTCCGCGGACAGCGGCGTCGCGCTGCCCAGCGCGGCCACGCCGCACATCCATATCCAAGGTCTAAACACGCTGTCCCCCACTGAGGGGACAGCGAGTATCACCCGATATTGTCCAATTAGTTAATGGCTTAGAGACCGCGATACACAATCTGCGGCCCCATCGCGCGGGCCGCCGCGCGCCCAATTAAGACGGTCGCGTAACAGAACGGTCGTCCTCGCGTCATCTGGCGCGGCCATAGCCCGCGGACCACGCCGGCCGGGCGCCAACAGGGCAGGACAATCATGCGTATCTCGACGATGCTGCGGGCGACCGCAGCGGTTCTCCCCCTCGCCATGCTCGCAGGCCCCGCGACCGCGAAGGATGCCGCGCCGCTGCGGATCAACGACATCGCCGTCATCGGCACCCACAACAGCTACAAACAGCCGATGCCCGCCGCGACGATGGCGAAGGTGCGCGCCGCCGATCCGGCGATGGCCGACGCGCTCGACTATGCGCATCGCAGCCTCGTCGGCCAGCTCGACGCGGGCGCGCGCCAGCTCGAGATCGACGTGAACTATGATCCGCAGGGCGGGCATTATGCGCGCGGCTCGTCGGACCCGAAGCTGCAGCGGCCGGGCTTCAAGGTGCTGCACATCCCCGGCATCGACAACGCGTCGAGCTGCGTCCTGCTCACCGAATGCCTGACAATCGTCCGCGACTGGTCGGCCCGCCATCCGCGCCACGTCCCGATCCTGCTGATGTTCAACGCCAAGGACGAACAGAACGCCGCGCGCGGCGGCATCGACGCGCTGCCGTTCGACGCGGCCGCCTATGACGCGCTCGATGCGGAGATCCGCTCGGTGCTCGCGCCGGCCAGGCTGATCGTGCCCGACGACGTGCAGGGGCGCTATCCTACGCTCCGTGACGCCGTCCTCGCCGGCAACTGGCCGCTGCTCGAGGCGTCGCGCGGCAAGTTCCTCTTCGCGCTCGATGAGCCCCCCGCCAAGGTCGCGGTCTATCGCGGCGCGCGGCGCTCGCTCGAAGGCCGGGTGTTCTTCATCAACACCGACGAGGCGTCGCCCGCCGCCGCCTATCTGACGCTCAACGACCCGGTCCGCGACGCCGAACGCATCCGCCGCGACGTGCGCGCGGGCTTCCTCATCCGCACCCGCGCCGACGCCAACACGCGCGAGGCGCGCGCCAATGACGGCGTGCCGCGCGACACCGCGCTCGCGGGCGGCGCGCATTATGTCTCGACCGACTATCTCTGGCCCGACCCGCGCTTCGCCGGCGGCTACCGCGTCGCGCTCCCCGACGGCCATGTCGCGCGCTGCAACCCGGTCCGCATCGCCAAGCCATGCGGCGACCTCGAAGGATCCGCCCGATGAAGCCGTTTCTTATTGCCGCGCTCGCGCTGGTCGCCGCAGCGGACGTGCCCAAGGCCTATCTGGCCGGCCATCCGATGCCCGACCTGATGCAGATCCTCCCCGCGCCGCCAAAACCCGGCTCGCCCGTCGACCGCGACGATCGCGCGACCTTCGCTGAGACCCGCGCGCTGCTCGGCACGCCGCGCGGGGCGCTCGCGACGCGCGACGTGACCGACGATCGCTACACCGTCTTTGCCTGCGCGATCGGCCGCAAGCTCGGTCCGCAGTCCTCCCCCGCGCTCGCGCGGATCTTCGCGCGGATGGCCGACCAGAATATGGTCGGCCGCGCCAAGGACGGCTTTGCGGTGCGCCGTCCCTATCTGACCGGCGACCTGCCGATCTGCGAGCCGAAGACCGCGCATCTCGCGGGCAATGGCGACTATCCGTCCGGCCACACGACATCCGGCTGGTCGGCGGCGCTGATCCTCGCCGAACTCATGCCCGACCGCGCGACCGCGATCCTGCGCCGCGGGCGGATCTACGGCGAGAGCCGCTACATCTGCGGGTCGCACAGCCGCAGCGCGGTCGAGGCGGGGTTCATGGCCGGCGCGGTGCTCGTCGCCACGCTGCACACCGCCCCCGACTTCCGGCGCGACATGGACGCAGCGCGCACGGAACTCGCGCGCGCGGCGGGCGCTGTCCCCGATATGTCGCAGTGCCGGATCGAGGCCGGCGCCAGCTAGCAGACGGACCAGCGCGCGGATGATCGACGACCCCAAGGCCACGACCCTCACCATCGCCGGCCGCGCGATCCGCGACATTGCGAGCTTCTACGACGAGATCAACCGCGTCTTCATGGCGGGCGAGGACTGGTCGCTCGGCCCCAGCCTCGATGCGCTCGACGACCTGTTCTACGGCGGCTACGGCGCGCTTGCGGGCAAGGCGCCGGTCATCCTCGTCTGGCAGGATATCGAGACGAGCCGCGCCGCGCTCGGCATCGACGCCACCAGAGCCCATCTCCGCGCCAAGCTCCAGAACACGGCCTTCGACGCCGCACGCATCACCGCCCAGCTCGACGCGCTCGAACAGGGCCGCGGCGAGACCTATTTCGACACCATCCTGACGATCATCGCCGACCACCCGAACATCCACCTCGTCCGCGCCTGACGCGGCGCAGTCGGGTTATCGCGGCGTCACCGATGCGCGGATGTGGAACAGGTTGTCGGCGACCTCGTCCATCTGGAACGGCACCGCCAACCGATATCCGTCGGCAGCCAGCGCCGCGGCGAGTCCCCCCAGCAGCATCTCCTGCCGCCGGTCGAGATCCGCCTGCCCGGTCACCGGACGGATCGTAGCGGTCAGCGTGCAGCGATCGTCGCGGCAGGCGATCGTGACGTCGGACAGCAGCGGGTAGGCGGTGCGGAGATGTGCGACCGCGACGCTTGCGGCGACCGGTGCGACCGCGGCCGGCCTCGCCTCTGGTAATGGCGGGATCCTGGCGACGGGGATGGTCGGAGCCCGCACGACGGCGATCGCGGTCGCTGCGACGTCGCGCTGCCGCTGGCGCCAGCCGACGACGACGATCGCGCCGAACAGCGCGACCATGATCGCCGCCGCGATCCAGCCGAACGACGATGGAGGACGGACGGGGCGCAGCGGCATGCGGCCTCCGGTACCGCCCCGCGTCGCCATTGGCGGCGCGGGGCGGGGCTGGATCAACAGAGCGTCGAGCCCGACGGGCAGCCCGGCGAATTGCTGCCGGCATCGACATTCGCATTGAACCCCGGCGCGATGCCGCCGGCATTGGCCGCGGCCAGCGTACTGGCGAAGCGCGCTTCCTTGTTGTCGAAGTTCGCGCCCTTGAAGTCGTAGTTCGACACCGCGTTGCGGACCGCGACCGACGGATAGCCGTTCCAGCTCACCAGCGGCTGGATGAGCCACTGGCCGGTACCGTTCTCGGCCGGCTCGTCGCCGCCATCGGTCTTGGAAAAGCGCCACAGGTGCGAAAAGCCCCAGGTCTCGTAATGGAAGACGAGCTTGACGTGTTCGCCACTCGCATCGCTGACGAAGCGGAGCTGGCCGCCGCTGGTCGGACGCGTATCCCAGTCGCCGTGATCGCCGCGGGTGACACCGACGACCCGGCTGCTCGTGCCCTGGTCGGTGGTCCAGACGATGATCGATTCCCAGTCGAACGCATGCGAGAAGTCCGACTGCCAGAAATAGCTGTAGACCCGCCCGCAATAGCCGTTGTTGCAGCGGCTGCGCGCATAGACGTTGCTCTGCGTGCGGTAGTTCGCGGCGCGGCACGATGCCGGCGGGCGCGTCGCATAGGTCGAGGCGGCCGGGCTGATCGCGCCCGACGCGTCGACCGCGGGGACGTTGAAGCAGACGTCGGTGTCGAAGTCGACCGCGGGCTGGAAGCGCTTGTCGAGCGCGGTGGCGCGTTCGGGCAGCGGCGCAACCGGCGACGGCCAGCCCTGTCCAAGCGCGGGCGATGCCAGCAGCGCCGCGGCCAGGCCGACGGCGGACAACAATGTAGCTTGGCTTTTCATGCAAACTCCCGTGGCAGGTGTGTGGAGATACGCCGTACGCCCGCGTCCGCGGCGGGGAGCGCCGCGGACGCGAAGGTCAGAAGCTGGTGGTCACGCCGAAGGTGAAGATGCGGCCGCTGCGCGTGTAGACGAGCGTCCGGTCGGCGCTGAGATCGGCGAACTGCTCGATCGGCCGGTTGGTGACGTTGATGCCCTCGATCACGAAGCGCAGATTCTCGACCGGGCTGTAGCGGATCTGGAAATCGACGTTGTTGGTCGGCCGGATGCCGTCGCCGACATTGGCGTTGCTGCCCGCGCCGGTGATGTAGCGGCTGCGATAGGCGGTCGAGACGCGCGCGCCGAACCGCTCGGTCTCGAAATACAGCGTCGCGTTGGCGGCCCATTTCGACAGGTTGAACAGCGGGATGGTCTGGGCGACGCCGTTGTAGATCGCCTTCTGGTCGCCATCGATCCAGGTGCCGTTGGCGACTACGCCGAAATGGTCGAACGGCGCGGGCAGGAAGGTGAAGTCGTGCTGGACCGCGGCCTCGACCCCGCGGATGCTGGCGCCGTCGCCATTGACGGGCCGCGTATAGTTGTACGGCGTGGTGCCGTCCTGCCCCGGCAGCAGCAGCGAGACCGGAAAGCCGGTGGCGCTGTAGGGCACCTGCGACGTCTCCGAGGTGATGAAGCTCGCCAGATCCTTCCAGAACACGCCGACCGACGCGAAGCCGTTGCGATCCATATAATATTCCAGCCCGCCTTCCACCGAGGTCGAGCGGAACGGCTGGAGGTTGGGGTTGCCGACCGACACCGTGCCGCCGAACGGCGCGACCGTCAGCGTGCCCGCAGCGGCAAGCTGCGGCAGGCCGGGACGGTTGACGTTGCGGCTCGCCGACGCGCGCGCGATCAGCTTGGGCGTGAGGTCGAGCGCGATGTTGAGCGCGGGCAGCCAGTCGTCGTTGCTGGTCTTGACCGTCACGGGCTGGAGCACCGTGACGCCGTTGGTCGCGGTCGCGAGCGACCCGCTGGAGACCAGCGCGGTATGATAATAGCGCACGCCTGCATTGCCGCGCAGCCGCATCGAACCGAGTTCGGTATCCAGATCGAGCTGCGTGAAGCCCGCCCAGCTCGTCTCGCGGATGCGGAAGTCGCTGCCCGCGGTCAGGTTCGCCGCGGTCAGGTTCCGGTTGTTGCCGAGCAGCGCGTAGATGCCCGCGACGTCGCCGCCGATATAGGGGATCAGGCTGTCGCGGTTGATCACGTATTTCAACGCGTCGGGTACCGCGCGGTCGCTGGTCGCCTGCGTCCCGTAGAAGATGTTGGTGAGATACTGGTACCCGCTGTTGGTGAAGCGCTTATACTCGCCGCCGAGCTCGAGCTTCAGGATCGGCGACACCGTATAGACCGCCTGGAGCTGGCCGTTGCGGTACGCATTGTCGATCGTGTTTTCCTGCGTCACCAGCCGCTGGACGTTCCAGTTCGCCGGCTTGGTCAGGTCGAAGCCATAGGTGTTGACCGGGATCGTCGGCTGCATGTCGAAACTGAACGCGGTGTTGCGCGCCTGCAGGAAGATCTTGTCGAACGTCGGCTGCGCGAACGCCGACTTCTGATAGCCGGCGAGCGCGGTCAGCGTCAGGCGATCGCCGACCTTCCATTCGGCATTGGCCACCGCCTGATAGAAATCGGTCTGGTTCTCGACCCGGTGATGCTCGGTCCGCTGGTCGATCCCGGTATAGCTGGCGGCGACGAGCGAATTGCCCTGGATCGTCGCGGAGCGGATGACCTGCGTGCCGCTGACATTGCCGGTCAGCGCGTTATAGCCGCCCGCCGCGATCGCCCAGTCGTCACGCTTGTCGGCAAGGTGTCCGTAGAGCAGGTCGACATCGAGCTTGAACCGATCGCCCGGATGATATTGCAGCGCGCTGGTGACGCCGATCCGCTCGCGGTCGGTGTACCAGGTCGAGGGCGACTGCGCCTGCGGTGCGAAGATCGTGCCGCCGCGCAGCAGCGCGCGTGTCGCCGCATCGATCTCGGGCCCGATATTGTTCGCGCCGTAGGTGACCTTGCCCCAATTCCAGTTGCGATAGCCATATTCGTTGTTGCGGATCTTCGAATAGGCGACCGAAACGAGCGCACCGAAATCGCCCTGGCGCTGCGAGAACAGCCCGACGAGCCGCGGGGTGATGCCGCTGGTCTGGTCGTTGGTCTGGCCCTTGGCCGACAGCACGATCTTCTGGCCGTCATAGTCGAACGGCTTGGCGGTGAAGAGCTGGACCGTCCCGGCGATGCCGCCTTCGTCCTGATTGGCGGCATAGCTCTTCTGCACGCTGACGCGGTTGAACAGCTCGGACGCGAACAGGCTGAAGTCGAAGCCGCGGCTGCGGCTGACGTTGCCGCGATTGTCCATCCCCGACGCGGTATTGCCGAGCACCTCCATGCCGTTCAGCTGGGTGCGCGTGAAATCGGGGCCGAGCCCGCGCAGCGCGATCTGGCGGCCTTCGCCGGTGTCGCGGGTGATCGCGACGCCGGGGACGCGTTGCAGCGCTTCGGCGAGATTGAGGTCGGGAAAGGCGGCGATGTCGGACGCGACGATATTGTCCTCGGTCCCGACCGCGCGGCGTTTGAGCTCCTGCGCGGCGAGCAGGCTGCGGCGATAGCCATTGACCACGATGTCGTCGGCTACCGCGACCGGCTCAGCCGCCAGCGTCGACACGCCCCCCGCGACGCCCCCCGCGACTGCCGG
The DNA here is from genome assembly GCF_000733135.1 of Sphingomonas sp. FUKUSWIS1. Lineage (NCBI taxonomy): Bacteria > Pseudomonadati > Pseudomonadota > Alphaproteobacteria > Sphingomonadales > Sphingomonadaceae > Sphingomonas > Sphingomonas sp. FUKUSWIS1. The sequence continues at coordinate 130 of NZ_JPJC01000045.1, read as the reverse complement.
CGTGGCTACCGGTGCGGGTGCGCTGACGGTGCGCAGGCCCGGGCGCGGTGGCGCGCGTCGCAGCACCAGCACGCCGTTGCTCTCGACCGGGTGCAGGCCCGTGCCGCGCAGCAGCACGGCGAGGGCCGCC
>NZ_JPJC01000044.1:0-12318 GCF_000733135.1 Sphingomonas sp. FUKUSWIS1 | reverse complement strand
CCCCGCCGGTCGATGCCGGCGGGAGCGACGCCGACCAGCGACGGCGTGACCTGCGCCGCGCGGATCACGTCGAGGCCGAGCAGGGTGACGGGCCGCCTCCCGATCGTCGCGCGCAGGATGACGACCGGGCTCGCGTCCGCGACGCCGGCCGCGGTCGCGACCCTCGGATAGAGCGCCTCGTCGAAGCCGAGCGGGCTGGTCGCGTTGACCTGAAGATCCGCGCTGCCCTTGACGGTGCGCAATGCGCCTTCGAACGACGACAGCGCCGATCCGTTGACGAGGTGGACCGCGAAGCCGAGCGCGACACCGATGGCGATCGCGATCGCGGTCAGGGCAAGCCGCGCGGGATGGGCGCGCCACTCGCCACCGATCATCCAGCCCAGCGCGAGCCGCGCCGACAGGATGCTCATCGCGTGCGTTCCAGCCCGTTTGCGGTCAGCGTCAGAACATCGTCGGCGATCGCGGCGGCCGCCGCCGAATGGGTGACGATGATCGCGGCAACGCCCTGTTCGCGAACCGCGTCGGAAAACAGCGTCAGGATCTTCGCGGCGGTGTCGGGGTCGAGATTGCCGGTCGGTTCGTCCGCGAGGATCAGCGCGGGACGGTGGACGAGCGCGCGCGCGATCGCGACGCGCTGCAATTCGCCGCCCGACAGGTCGCGGGCATAGCCGTCGCCGCGGGTGCCGAGCCCGACCCGCGCGAGCATCGCCTGTGCCTGGTCGGCGATCGCGCGACGGTCGGTCGACACGAGCGCGAGCGGAAGCGCGACGTTCTGGCGCAGGGTCAGATAGGGCAGGACATGAAAGGCCTGGAACACGAACCCGATCCGCGTCGCGCGCAGCCGCGTCAGCGCGGCCTCGTCGAGCGTGTCGAGGATCGTGTCCTCGATCGCGACATGCCCCGCGTCTGGCGCGTCGAGACCGGCCAGGATGTTGAGTAGCGTCGATTTGCCGACGCCGCTTTCGCCGACGATCGCGATCAGCTGGCCGGCACGTGCGGTCAGGTCGAGCCCGCCGAAGAGCTGGCGGCCGCCTGGGACCGACTTTTCGAGCGCGGTGACGCGGAGCAGGGCGCGGTCTTGCATCTGGGGCTCATGCCACGGCGCGCAGCCGGGGGACAGCGCGGCGGTGTTGCCATGGGTTGTCTTGGGGGCTGGTTTTAGTGGGAGCGTGGCTGCGAAGGGGTGAGCTTTGGGTTGGCCGATACCGCGTGCTCCCGCGGCGCCCTTAATAGCGCCTCCCCGGCGGAGGCCGGGGTCCAGTTGGAGAGGTGGGAGTAACGAAAGGCGACGCCTGCCATAACCGTCCCCCAACTGGGCCCCGGCCTTCGCCGGGGAGGTGTCTTTGGGTAGGCATGCGCGTCTTTACTGGGCGTTGGAACAGACCAGCGCCGCGGCGAAGCCGCGGCGTCGGACGGGGCTTTTGGCCCCGCCGGCCAGGCCTGACGCTGGTCCGCGCCGGGGCTTGTGCTCCGGCTTGGGCGTCAGGCCGCGAACTGGTTCATCGTGTTGTGGACGCCGCCGGCCTTCAGCGCCGCCTCGCCCGCGAAATACTCCTTGTGATCGTCGCCGAGATCGGAGCCCGACATGTTCTGGTGCTTCACACAGGCGATGCCCTCGCGGATTTCCTTGCGCTGGACGCCCTTCACATAGCCGAGCATCCCTGCATCGCCGAAATACTCCTTGGCGAGATTGTCGGTCGAGAGTGCCGCGGTGTGATAGGTCGGCAGCGTGATCAGGTGATGGAAGATGCCGGCGCGCTTTGCCGAATCCGCCTGGAAGGTGCGGATGCGCTCGTCCGCCTCGTCGCCGAGCGGCGTGCCGTCATAGTCGACACTCATCAGGCGCGTCCGGTCATAGGCCGACACGTCGCGGCCGGCTTCGCTCCACGCATCGAACACCTGCTGGCGGAAGTTCAACGTCCAGTTGAAGCTGGGCGAGTTGTTGTAGACGAGCTTCGCATTTGGCACGACCTCACGGATGCGGTCGACCATGCCGGCAATCTGCTCGATGTGCGGCTTCTCGGTCTCGATCCAGAGCAGGTCGGCGCCGTTCTGCAGGCTTGCGATACAGTCCATCACGCAGCGATCCTCGCCGCTGCCGGCGCGGAACTGGAACAGGTTGGATGGCAGGCGCTTCGGGCGGAGCAGCTTGCCGTCGCGGTTGAGGATCACGTCGCCATTCTGCGCGGTCGCGGGGTCGATCTCCTCGCAATCGAGATACGAGTTGTACTGGTCACCGAGATCGCCGGACGTCTTGCTGACCGCGATCTGCTTGGTGAGGCCAGCGCCGAGCGAGTCGGTGCGCGTGACGATGATGCCGTCCTCGACGCCGAGCTCGAGGAAGGCGTAGCGGCAGGCACGGACCTTGGCGAGAAAGTCCTCGTGCGGGACGGTGACCTTGCCGTCCTGATGCCCGCACTGCTTCTCGTCGCTGACCTGGTTCTCGATCTGGAGTGCGCAGGCCCCCGCCTCGATCATCTTGCGCGCGAGCAGGTATGTCGCCTCGGCATTGCCGAAGCCTGCGTCGATATCGGCGATGACGGGGACGACGTGCGTCTGGTGGTTCTCGATCGCGTTGAGCAGGCGCTTCTCCTCGATCGCGTTGCCCGCCGCGCGTGCCGTATCGACGTCGCGGAACAGCATGCCAAGCTCGCGCGCATCGGCCTGACGCAGGAAGGTGTAGAGTTCCTCGATCAGCGCAGGGACGCTCGTCTTCTCGTGCATCGACTGGTCGGGAAGGGGACCGAATTCGCTGCGGAGCGCGGCGACCATCCAGCCCGAGAGGTATAGGTAGCGCCGGTCCGTCGTGCCGAAATGCTTCTTGATGCTGATCATCTTCTGCTGCGCGATGAATCCGTGCCAGCAGCCGAGCGATTGCGTGTAGTTTGATGGATCGGCGTCATAGGCAGCCATGTCGCGGCGCATGATCCCCGCGGTGTAGCGGGCGATGTCGAGACCCGAGCGGAAGCGGTTCTGTGCGCGCATCCGGGCGACCGATTCGGCGGAAATTCCGTCCCAGGTGCCGTTCCGTGCGGCGATCAGCTGGTCGATCTGGGTAAGGTCGGTCTGGAAGGTCATGCTGCATCCTCGTTCCGCGTTTGATGACGGATCGGTACACAACATGACAACAAATCGCCCGGGGCTAGGCGGCAGCTACAGCGTCGCGCTGTCAAACTCTTGCGCGCGCCTAAGTCTTGTTGTCACGTTTGTGACAGCGCGCAGTCATGCCGTGGCGGTCCGGGATGCCTCAACGTCTTGCAGTGCCGGGTCGAGCAGGCCCTGCCGCTTGGCGACGATCGTCGGGACGAGCGCCTGCCCGGCGACGTTGACCGCGGTTCGGCCCATGTCGAGGATCGGGTCGATCGCGAGCAGCAGGCCTGCGCCCTCGAGCGGGAGGCCGAGCGTCGACAGCGTGAGCGTCAGCATGACGACCGCGCCGGTCAGCCCTGCGGTGGCGGAGGACCCGAGCACCGACACGAGCACGATCAGCACATAGTCGGCGGCATGCAGCGGAATGCCGTAATATTGGGCGACGAAGATCGCCGAGACCGCAGGATAGATCGCGGCGCACCCGTCCATCTTGGTCGTGGCAGCGAGCGGCACGGCGAAGGCGGCATAGGTGCGGGGGACGCCGAGCCCACGTTCGACGACGTCCTCGGTCACCGGCAGCGCGGCGATCGACGAGCGCGACACGAAGCCGAGCTGGATCGCGGGCCAGGCGGCGGCGAAGAACCGCCGCGGGCTGAGCCCGTTGGCGAGCAGGAGCAGCGGGTAGACGACGAAAAGCACGATCGCGAGTCCGGCATAGACCGCGATGCTGAACGCGCCGAGCGCCGACAGCGATTGCCAGCCATAGCGGACGATCGCGTTGCCGAGCAGCGCCCCCGTACCGATCGGCGTCAACCGTATCACCCAGCGCAGGATGCGGCGGAAAAGCGCGAGCGCCGATGCGTTGAAGGCGAGGAACGGCGCGCCCGCATCGCCGATCCGGACCGCGGCAATCCCGATCGTGATCGCGATGACGATGATCTGCAGGACGTTGAACGACAGCGCGGTCCGCGCGGTGTCGTCGGTCAGCTTGGTCGACGCCTCGAGCCCGAGGATATTGGCGGGGACGAGCCCACGCAGGAAGTCGAGCCACGACCCGGCGGTCGTCGGCGCGACCGCGCTGGCGGCACTGACCCCCGCGGTCACGCCAGGCTGGATCACCAGCGCGAGGACGATGCCGATCGACACCGCGATCAGCGCGGTGATCGCGAACCAGGCGAGCGTGCTGATGACCAGCCGGCGTGCATTGTCGAGATCGCGCAGCGCGGCGATCGACGCGATGATCGCCGTGAAGACGAGCGGGACGACAAGCGTCTTGAGCAACTGCACGAAGATCTCGCCAACGATGCGCAGCGTCTCAGCAAGGCCCGATCCCACGCCGGTCCCGCGCGCGACGAAGCCGAGCGCGAGCCCGGCGATCATCCCGATCAGAACCTGTAATCCGAACGATCGCCGTAATGTCTGCATGGCCGCTGTCCCGTATGAACCGGACGAAATACAGCTTCTGCATGGTGCGGTGCAACGAAGACGCTGTCCGTGCCGGGATAGCCGAGCTTGTCGGTCGAACGGCTCGTCAATCAGCGGATGATCGGGAATTCCTCGCGGAACCGGTCGACGAGTGTCTCGATCCGGTCGATGTCCTCGGCGCTGCCCGAGGGCGTGACCGACCAGTTGCAATGCGCGTGCGTGGCGGTGGAATAGACCCGGACCTCGCCGACCGCCATGCGCCAGCGACGCCGGTCGCCGAGATGGTCGCGGGTCAGAACGGTCACGAGCCGGTCGCGCAATTCGCTGGCAGTCAGCATCGGGGTCCGAAGCGGGTCATGGGGTAGGGCAGGTGAAGCAGCATGGCACGGGCGATACCGCGCCCGTCGCGTCGTGGCACCCCCCAAAGGGCTATCAGGTCGGATCGCTTTCCTCGGAGATCGAAACGACCGGCAGCGGGGCGCCACCGCCGAGAACCGGGCCAGCATGTGCCGAACCGATATGGATGCGGACGCCCGACGCCAGATGCACGCGTGGTATGGCGGCGGACGACTCCGGCGGTGTCGACAGCGCAGTCTCCACCCCCGGCATGGTCCGGCCGCGATGGACAGTGACGCCGGATCCCGCCGTACCGGGTTCGGTGGAGGCGGACGGGGACGCGGCGAGGATCGTATCGGGCGCAGCAACGCGCGTCGGTTCGACGCCCGCATAGGTCTGGCGGAAGCTCAGCGCGCGCTCCATCGCGCCGCGCCAGCGATAGAAGATATGGGCGCCGACCGCGCCGACCCGGCTGAGGCTGGGCGCCCACCAGGGCAGGATCGAGGCGGCGTGGTAGGAGGTCGACGCGCCGACCGGGGCGAAGACGCTGCCGTCGAACGCGGCGCGCGCGACCGATGCAGCCCTTGCCCAGGCGGCACCGTCGCGGGGGTGGTTCATCGAACCGTCGCAGGTGAAGCTGAACTGGCAGCCGGTGCGCCGTGTCGACCCCTGATAGACGACCCCGCAGACGCTGTGCGGAAAGGCACGGTCGCGCACGCGGTTGAGCACGACCTGTGCGACCGCGCGCTGGCCATCGGTCGGTTCGGATCGCGCCTCGTAATAGACCGCGGCGGTCAGGCAGGCGATCGCGCGCTGGCGGTCGTCGTCACTTTGCGCGGCGCCGGGAAAAGCGGGCGCGGCGGCGAGGGTGCGCGGGGTGTCGTCGGTGGAGGCTGCAGAGCCGGCAAAAGCGCGGTCGAGCGGTTCGGCGGGCGCCTCGAGCGCGAGCCCGGCGAGCAGGTTGCGCGCTTCTGCTGCGTCACGGACAGGGACGTCCGCAAGCGGTCCAGCCACGCGCGTCGACGGGGGAACGCACGAGGTACTGGCGGCGATCGCGGCGAAACCGAGCACTGTTCTCTTGAGCATGGGGTAGGTCGCGCGTCGTGACAGGAAGCCTGCGCGTACCACCCGGATGTTAGATAGTGGTTAAGCCCCCGGCGTGGCGCCGACGAGGCTAAGTCCGACCGCCTCGGCGACCTTGATGCCGTCGACGCCGGCCGACAGGATCCCGCCCGCATAGCCCGCGCCTTCGCCGGCGGGAAACAGGCCGATCGTGTTCAGGCTCTGAAAATCGTCGCCGCGCGTGATCCGGACGGGGGACGAGGTACGCGTCTCGACCCCGGTGAGGACCGCGTCGGGGTGATCATAGCCGGGAATGTCGCGACCAAATACCGGCAGCGCCTCGCGCATCGCGGTGACCGCGAACTCGGGAAGGCATTCGGCGAGATCGGTGAGGTGGACGCCGGGGCGGTAGGACGGGATGACCGAGCCGAGCGCGCTCGACGGGCGGCCGGCGAGGAAATCGCCGAGACGCTGCGCGGGGGCCTTATAGTCCGAGCCGCCCGCGACATAGGCGCGCGATTCCCAATGGCGCTGCAATTCGATGCCCGCCAGTGGATTGCCGGGATAGTCACGCGCAGGGTCGATGCCGACGACGAGTCCCGAATTGGCGTTGCGCTCGTTGCGCGAATATTGGCTCATGCCGTTGGTGGCGACGCGGCCTTCCTCGGACGTCGCCGCAACGACCGTACCGCCCGGGCACATGCAGAAGCTGTAGACGGTGCGCCCGTTCGTGCAGTGATGCGACAGGCTGTACGCGGCGGCGCCGAGATCCGGATGGCCGGCACAGGGGCCGAACCGCGCCTCGTCGATCCAGGATTGCGGATGTTCGATGCGGACGCCGATCGAGAAGGGCTTCGCCTCAAGGAAGACGCCGCGGTCATGGAGCATGTGAAAGGTGTCGCGCGCGCTGTGCCCGACCGCGAGCACGACATGATCCGCCTCGAGATAGTCGCCGGTATGCAGATGGAGCCCGCGGATGCGGCGCGTGCCGTCCGCATCGACCGCGATGTCGAGATCGTCGACGCGGTGCTCGAAGCGATATTCACCGCCGAGCGACTCGATCGTCGCGCGCATCGCCTCGACCATCGTCACCAGCCGGAACGTGCCGATATGCGGATGCGCCTCGGTCAGGATCTCGGGGGGAGCGCCGGCCTTGACGAACTCGGTGATGACCTTGCGGCCGAGATGGCGGGGATCCTTGATCTGGCTCCACAGCTTGCCGTCGGAGAAGGTGCCCGCGCCGCCCTCGCCGAACTGGACGTTGGACTCGGGGTTGAGGACGCTGCGGCGCCACAGACCCCAGGTGTCCTTGGTGCGTTCGCGGACCAGCTTGCCGCGGTCGAGGATGATCGGGCGGAACCCCATCTGCGCGAGGATGAGGCCGGCGAACAGGCCGCACGGCCCTGTTCCCACGACGACCGGGCGACGCGCGCCCGGCGTCTCGGGTGCCTTGGCGACGTGGCGGTAGCCGGTATCGGGCGTCGTGTTGACGTGACGGTCCTTGCGGAACCGCGCGAGGATCGTCGCCTCGTTCTTCGCGGTGACGTCGATCGAATAGACGAGCTGGATGTCCATCTTGTCGCGCGCGTCATGCGCGCGCCGCGCGACGGTATAGCGGATCAATTCGCGGGGGGTGATGCGCAGCCGCTTGCAGACCGCGGCGGGGATCGCTTCGTCGGCATGGTTGAGCGGCAGCTTGAGTTCGGTGATGCGGAGCATGGGGCCCTGTAACGCGGGCCGCGTGGTTTCGCCATGAGCTGTGGTACCGAAGCGCAGACCGTGCAGGCCTTGCCCTGGAACGGCCCGGACTGCACGGTATCGGCATCCGGGAACAAGGGAGCTAGCCGATCAACAGCGCCGTCGTCATCGTCGCGATGCTTGCCTATGGCACCGCGTTGTTCGGGATCGCCTGGGTCGTCGATCGGCGCGGGCTTTCGCCGCGCATGGCGCGGATCGCCTATCCCTTGTCGCTGGCCGTCTATTGCAGCAGCTGGACGTTCTTCGGCGGCGTCGGCACCGCGGCGACGCGCGGCTGGGATTATCTGTCGATCTATCTCGGCCCGGCGCTGGTGTTCCTGCTCGCGCCGGGATTCCTGACGAAGCTCGTCCGGCTGGCGCGCGACGAAGGGTCGAGCTCGATCGCCGACTTCATCTCGGCGCGTTATGGTCGCAGCCGGAGTACCGCGGCGATCGTCGCGGGAACCGCGCTGGTCGCGTCGATCCCCTATATCGCGCTGCAGCTGCGATCGGTGACGCTCAGCTTCGGCGCGCTGGTCGGGATCGGCGGATCGGTGCTGGTCGGGCCGCTCGTCGCGCTGCTGCTGGCGACGTTCGCGATCAGCTTCGGCGCGCGACGCTATGAAGTGGCGGGTGGCAATACCGGCGTGGTCGCGGCGATCGCGGCGGAGTCGCTGATCAAGCTGCTCTGCTTCGTGGCGCTCGGCGGATTTGCGCTGACGCTGCTCGCGACGATGCCGGCCGCGCGGATCACGCTGCCGCTGACCGGGTTCGTCGAGGGTTTCGCGCCCGGCGCGCTGACCCCCGACTTCTTCGTCCGCACGCTGCTATCCGCCTGCGCGATTCTGTGTCTGCCGCGTCAATTCTATGTCGGGATACTAGAAGCGAGCGGCCCGGCGGCGGTGCGGCGCGCGCGCTGGCCGTTCATCGCCTATCTCGCGGTGATCTCGGTGATGGTCCTGCCGCTCGTGCTCGCGGGGTTGGCGGTGCTGCCCGCCGATACGCGACCCGACCTCTATGTGCTGGCGGTCCCGCTGGCGCGCGACAACGATCCGATGGCGCTGCTCGCGTTCATCGGCGGGTTTTCCGCCGCGACCGCGATGGTCGTCGCCGAGACGATCGCGCTGTCGACGATGGCGACCAACGACCTGCTGGCCCCATTACTGCTGCGGCGGCAGACCGATGGCGGGGAGGGCGATCTGGGGCGGCGGCTGCTGCGTGTCCGGCGCGTGATCATCGCCGCGATCGTCGCCGCGGCTTTGTGGTACGGCACGAGCATCGGCGACGAGCTGTCGCTCGCATCGATCGGGCTGATCGCGTTTGCCGGCGTTGCGCAGTTCGCGCCCGCGCTGATCGCAACCGTCGGCTGGGGCTTTGCCGATACCCGGGCGGCACGCGGCGGGTTAATCGGCGGCGTCGTCGTCTGGGCCTATTGCCTGTTGATGCCCTCGGTATTGGGTGGTTTCGGCGCCAGTCTTGCGAAAGCGAGCGGCGGACTGCTCGACCCCGATGCGCTGATGCGGGTCGCGCTCGGGTCCCCACTGGTCAACGGCACGATCTGGAGCCTGGGCGTGAATATCGCGCTGATGGCGGGGCTGCACCTGTACGCGGCGCGGCGGCGGGTGTTCGGGGGACGGCACAGCGTGCTGGATCACGTTACGACCTTTGGCGAGCTGAAGATCCTGGTCGCGCGCTTCGTCGGCGATGCCGAAGCCGCAGAGGGGCTGGACCCGCTGTCACGCGATCCGGGCGCGCCGATCGACGGACGCGCGGCCCGTCAGGCGGAGCGGCTGATCGCGGGCGTGATCGGCGCACCCTCGGCGCGGCTGATCGTGACGTCGAGCCTGGCGGGTTCGGCGATGGACGTAGGCGACGTCGTCCGGCTGCTCGACCAGCGGGGGCGCAGCCTGCGCTTCTCGCGGTCGCTGCTGTCGGCAACGCTGGAGACGATCGACCCGGGCGTCAGCGTGATCGACGCCAATCTGAGGCTGGTCGCGTGGAATCCGCGCTATGTCGAGATGTTCGACTATCCCGAGGACTATGTGATCGCCGGACGGCCGATCGCCGATCTGATCCGCTACAATGCCGAGCGCGGCGAATGCGGGCCGGGTGGCGTCGAAGCGCATGTGTCGCGCAGGCTCGCACATCTCGAACGCGGCCTTCCGCACAGTTTCGAGCGGCTTCGACCGTCGGGGCGGTGGATCAAGACAGTGGGTCAGGCAATGCCGGGCGGCGGCTATGTCCAGAGCTTCACCGACATCACCGCGGAGAAGACCGCGCAGGCGGAATTGGAGGCCCGGGTCGAGGCGCGGACGCATGATCTGGCGCAGTCGAATACGATGCTCGACGAGGCGCGGCGGCATGCCGAGACCGCGACGCGCGACAAGACCCGGTTCCTCGCGGCGGCAAGCCATGACCTGCTTCAGCCGCTTCATGCCGCCCGGCTCTTCTGCGCGGCGCTCGACGAGGGCAAGGCGCCGCACCAGGCCGACCTGGTCCGCGCGATCGATGGCGCGATCGGGTCGGCGGATACGCTGCTGCGGGCCTTGCTCGACGTGTCGCGGCTCGATGCGGGCGGGGTCGTGCCGAAGATCGAGCAGTTCGTGCTCGGGGACCTGATCGAGGAACTGGCCGCCGAGTTCCGGCCGCTTGCCGGCGAACGCGCGTTGAACCTCGCCTCGCACCCGGGGGCGCACATCGTTGCCACCGACCGGTCGCTGCTGCGCTCGATCCTGCAGAACTTCCTATCAAACGCGGTACGCTACACGCCGTCGGGGCGGATCTGGATCGGCGCGCGGCGGCGCGGCGGTGACGTCCTGGTCGAGGTGCGGGATAGCGGGCCGGGCATCGCGGCGGGTGACCGTGAACGGATCTTTGCCGAGTTCGAGCGGGTGGAGAGCAAGGGCAGCGCGGGCGGCGGTGTCGGCCTGGGGCTGGCGATCGTGCAGCGGATCGCGCAACTGCTCGACCTGCGGATCGAATTGCGGTCGCAGCCGGGTGCGGGATCGACCTTCGCCGTTCGCGTTCCGCTGGCGGCGCATGCGACGCTGCCCGACCGTGCCAGGACGGCCCCGGTCCTGCGCGACCTGCCGCCGGGGCTGCGCGTGCTGTGCCTCGACAATGATGCCGCCATTCTCGCGGCGCTCGACGCGGCGCTCCGGTCGCGGCGCTGCGTCCCGCTGCTGGCGGCGACGATCGAGGAGGCGATGACACTGGCGGCGGACGAGGAGCCCGACGTCGCGCTGATCGATTTCCATCTCGAGGTGGCGCAGGACGGACTGGACGTTGCCGAACGCCTGTCGGCGATGGCGCCGGCGCCCGCGATCGCGCTGGTGACCGCGGACCGCAGCGCGGCGGACGATCCGCGCTGTGCCGGGATCACCGTCCTGACCAAGCCGGTGGTGCCAGGCGAGCTATGGGCATTCCTCGAACAGGCATCAGCGGCCGCGGCTGCGGTTTGAGGTGCTGACCCAGCGCGCCTATTTGGTCGGGGCGCTGGTGAAGTCGATCTTGATGCGGACCCAGGCGCCGATCATCTTCTTGCCGCCGACCCGGGGCGGCAGCACGCGGAACTGCCATGCGGCCTGGCGCATTGCGCGGGCCAGCCCCGAGCCGACCGGGGATTCGCCGAGCGACCGGCAATTCTCGACCCTGTAATTCTCCGCGGTCCGGCAGGCGATGAGCGCCCAGCTGCCCGGGGGGGCGCCATTGGGAACATAGCCCGCAAGTTCGGCATGGCTCGGTTCGGTATACCATTCGGCATTGTAGAGCCGCTCGCCACTTGGACCTTCGCCTGGGCCGTAGGCAGAGCCGCTGTCCTTGCCGGCGCCCGCGCCATCGGTGTCGGATCCGCCAGCCTGGCGATCGCCCGGGTGCGACGGGATTTTCGATATGTCCGCCGAATCGAACAACTCCATGCCGCCCGCCAGCATCTTGGGGAAGGCCGGGGCAGGCGTGACGGGGCGCGGGTCGGATGCCGGCGCGGTCGATGGCGGGCGGGGCGATCTGGGCGAGGCGCCGCCGGCGACCTTCTTCGCCTTTTCGATCACCGGGCGTTGCGGGGTCTCGGGTTTCGTCTCGCGGTCGGGTAGCAGGCGGAAGCTGCTGGGCGGGGGCGTCGGCTCGGGCTTGGTCGGCGTTGGCGCGAGCCGCAGCAGCAGGAGAATGACGACGACATGCGCGGCGATCGCCAGCAGGAATGAACGCGCGCGCCGCCAAAGCGGCTGGCGCGATCGGTTCGACGCGGACAGGTAGGACGTCGAAGCCATTGATGGTCGCCTAGACCGCGCAGGAGGGTGTCGCAAGACGTCGATTGCCGTGCGGCTAGTCTTGCGAGTGGGAGGCGGTCGGCTAGTCGGCGAAGCGAATGTCGAGCGCGCGCGCGGCAAGCACCGCCTGGGTGCGGTTCTGGACGCCGAGCTTGCGCAGGATCGCGGTCATGTGGCCCTTTACGGTCGCCTCCGACACGCCGAGATCGAACGCGATCTGCTTGTTAAGGCGCCCCGCAAGGACGCCGAGCAGCACTTTCAATTCGGTCGGGGTAAGGCTGGCGACGCGATTGGAGATGTCGTCGGCCGGTAGGGCGGCGACGGGGGCGTCGCGGTCGCCCGCCAGCGCGCGGGCGACCGCATTTTCGAGCGTGGCGAGATCGGCGGTCTTCGACACGAA
>NZ_JPJC01000043.1:0-1857 GCF_000733135.1 Sphingomonas sp. FUKUSWIS1 | reverse complement strand
GCCCCCGCCCTCGAGCCCGACGATCCCCCCAAGGCATAAACGCCGCCGCCAGGCGCAGTGATTAGTATCTCACGCGAAGGCGCGAAGGCGCAAAGATTGCACGTCGGCCGACTGACCGCCCCAACCACGATCGGCGAAGCCGCGCCCCGCCGCCCGGCGGCACACAAGAAAGCAGCCCCAAGATCTTCGCGCCTTCGCGCCTTCGCGTGAACACTTCCAACGCACGCCCATGCGCGACCGCGCCGAAGCATCCCGTGCGGCACGCCAAATCCTGCCGAAACCTCCGTGATGCACCCCCGCGGCCCACCCCAAAAGGCTCCGCGCCTCCGCGGCTCCGCGCGAACCAACCTTCTTCCCCGCCTCAAAGAACAGCAGACAAAAGAAAAGGGAGGCCGGCTCGCGCCGACCTCCCCTATCTTTTTCCCGCATCCGATCCAAAAAGGACCGGAAGGCGGAAGTCTTACTGGCCCGAACCCGGACCGTAGGTGACTTCCACGCGACGGTTCTGCACTTCGCGCACGCCATCGGCGGTGTCGACGCGCGGACGGCTCTCACCGAACGCTTCGGTCGAGATCACGCCATCCGGGATCGCATGCGACGACAGATAGGCGCGGACGCCGTCTGCACGACGCTGCGAGAGACCGACGTTGTACGACGCCGAACCCGACTTATCGGCGTGGCCTGCCAGCATGACCTGTGCGTTGCCGCACGACTGGTACTGCGTTACGGCGTTGTCGAGGATCGACGCAGCCTCAGGCGTGATGTCCGACTTGTCCCACTCGAAGAACACGATGAACGGACCAGGCGAGCAAACGACTTCAACCGGCGCCGGCGGCGGCGGGGGAGCCATCGGCTCGGGTGCCGGCGGCGGGGGAGGAGGTGCCATCGGCTCGGCAGGTGCGCCGAAGTTGTACGTCACACCACCAAGGATGCTGTGCGAACGGTAACGACCGTCGAACAGGCGGTTGGTGTTGTCGACCAGCTTGACGTTCTCGGCGTTGAAGAAACGATACTTCAGCGTCGCGTCGATGTGGTCGGTCAGCGGTGCACGGATACCGGCGAGGCCCTGATAGGCGAACACGGTGTCCGAATCGTTCAGGAACGAACCGTTGTTGTTGAGGGCGTAGTTCGCCTTGACGCGAGCAACACCGACACCACCGCCGACAAAGCCCTGGATGCCGTCATCCGGACCGAAGTCCAGCAGGCCGTTCAGCATGAAGCTGAGTGCCGACGAAGAACCGCCAGCATAGTCATAGTTGTTGGCCGGTGCGTTGACGAGTGCGCCTGCACCCGTGAAAGCTGGCGTGGTCGTGGTCGACGAATAGCCGTCCACAGTAGCCTTGCGGTAACCGACTTCGGTTTCGAGGCGGAAGCCACCGAAATCGTAGCCCATGACTGCGTCGACGTCATAACCATAGTCATGGTCGACCGAACCGGCATTGTTCAGAGCACCGATGTCGTAATCGATGTCTTCAACGATCATCGCACCGCCTTCGATGCCAACGTACCACGACTTGTCGCGGGCGAGGGCAGGAGTGGCGAGTGCGGTGGAGGCGAGTGCCAGAACGACGGCAAGCTTCCGCATATAAATCCCCTTTCATGAGTGTCACACGGACATCGCAAACTCCCTATCCTTCGGCTTGTTTCCACGCAAGCGCACAAAAGTTCGAGGTGTTGCTGGAACGCCACAGTTTTTAGAGTGTTTAGGCGGCGATCAATCCGTGGCTCCTCAATAGCACCAGAACGGCGGAAAGTGTAGCCCGGGCGGACGTATCGACCACGGCTCCACCGACCGGATCGGCAATTGCCGCGCCTTGCGCGCCGACCACCTGGTTACCGCCGGTCACGACTCGCCCG
>NZ_JPJC01000042.1:14762-31869 GCF_000733135.1 Sphingomonas sp. FUKUSWIS1 | reverse complement strand
CGGGCGACTATCCCGCCGCGGTCGAGGTCGCGCGCCAGCAGGTCGAGAGCGGCGCGCAGGTGCTCGACGTCAACATGGACGAGGGGTTGCTCGACGCGCACCACGCGATGACGACGTTCCTCAAGCTGATCGCCGCCGAACCCGACATCGCGCGCATCCCGTTCATGGTCGACAGCTCGAAATGGAGCGTGATCGAGGCGGGACTGAAGTGCGTTTCGGGCAAGCCGATCGTCAATTCGATCAGCATGAAGGAGGGCGAGGAGCAGTTCCTTGCCCAAGCGCGCAAGTGCATGGCCTATGGCGCCGCGGTGGTCGTGATGGCGTTCGACGAGGTCGGGCAGGCTGACACCAAGGACCGCAAGGTCGAGATCTGCGAGCGCGCCTACAAGCTGCTCGTCGGCATCGGCTTTCCGCCCGAGGACATCATCTTCGACCCCAACGTCTTCGCAGTCGCGACGGGGATCGAGGAGCATGACAATTACGGCGTCGACTTCATCGAGGCGTGCCGCGAGATCAAGGCGCGCTGCCCGCACGTCCATATCTCGGGCGGACTGTCGAACTTCAGCTTCTCGTTCCGCGGCAACGAGCCGGTCCGCCGCGCGATGCACAGCGTGTTCCTCTATTATGCGATCCCCGCGGGCATGGACATGGCAATCGTCAACGCGGGCCAGCTCGACATCTATGACGATATCGACCCCGAACTGCGGCAGGCGGTCGAGGACGTGGTGCTCAACAAGGATCCAGAGGCGGGTGAGCGGCTCGTCCAGCTCGCCGAGCGGTATCGCGGCACCGATGTCGTCGCGGAGAAAGCGGCGGCGGAATGGCGTTCACTCGACGTCAACAAGCGGCTCGAATATGCGCTGGTCAAGGGCATCGATCTGCACGTCGTCGAGGATACCGAGGAAGCGCGCCAGATCATCGACGGCAATGGCGGTCGCCCGATCGAGGTGATCGAGGGCCCGCTGATGGACGGCATGAACGTCGTGGGTGACCTGTTCGGCAGCGGCAAGATGTTCCTGCCGCAGGTCGTGAAATCGGCGCGCGTGATGAAGAAAGCGGTCGCGCATTTGCTGCCTTACATCGAGGCAGCCAAGGAGCCCGGCGCGCGCGGCAAGGGCAAGATCATCATGGCGACCGTCAAGGGCGACGTGCATGACATCGGCAAGAACATCGTCGGCGTGGTGCTCCAGTGCAACGGCTTCGACGTGGTCGATCTGGGCGTGATGGTCCCGTGGTCGAAGATCCTCGAAGCGGCGAACGAGAATGACGCGGACATGATTGGGTTGTCGGGCCTCATCACCCCGAGCCTCGACGAGATGGTGACCGTCGCCGAGGAGATGAAACGCGCGGGCATGACGATGCCGCTGCTGATCGGTGGTGCGACCACCTCGAAGGTCCACACCGCGCTGCGCATCGCGCCCGCCTATGACGGCCCGGTCGTCCACGTGCTCGATGCGAGCCGCGCGGTGGGTGTCGCGTCGACGCTCGTCAGCGACACGATCCGCGACGAGTTCGTGACCAAGACCGCGGACGAATATGAAGCGGTGAGGGTGGCGCGGGCCAACAAGGGCCAGAGCGAGCTTATCCCGATCGAGACGGCGCGCGAGCGCGGGTTCGTCGCGGACTTTGCGTTGAAGCCCGGGGCGCCCGCGAAGCCCGGCGTCCATGTGTTCGCGGACTGGGACCTGACCGACCTGCGCGACTATATCGACTGGACGCCGTTCTTCCGCGCCTGGGAGCTGGCGGGCAACTTCCCGGCGATCCTGACCGACGAGGTCGTCGGCGAGAGCGCGAGTTCGCTCTATGCGGACGCGCAGGCGATGCTCGACACGATCGTCGCGGAAAAATGGCTGACGCCGCGCGGGGTCGTGGGGCTGTGGCCGGCGCGGCGCGAGGGGGACGATGTGGTCGTCTCGCACACGCGCGGCCACGACATGCCGCACGAGGACGTGCGCCTGCCGATGCTGCGCCAGCAGATTTCGAAGCGCGAGGGGCGCGCGAACATGTGCCTCGCCGATTTCGTCGATCCTGCGGGCGACTGGTTCGGTGGGTTCGCAGTCGGCATTCACGGGATCGACGAGCATATCGCGCGCTTCAAGGCCGGGCATGACGATTACAACGATATCCTGCTGAAGGCGCTCGCCGATCGCTTTGCCGAGGCGTTCGCCGAACGGCTGCACAAGCATGTCCGTCAGGAGCTGTGGGGCTATGCACCCGAGGAACAGCTGACCAACGATGCGCTGATCAAGGAACAGTATCGCGGCATCCGCCCTGCGCCGGGCTATCCCGCATGCCCCGATCACAGCCTGAAGCCGATCCTGTTCGACCTGCTCGATGCCGAGACCGCGACCGGGCTCGAACTGACCGAGAGCTTCGCGATGTTCCCGACCGCGGCCGTCTCGGGCTTCTATTTCGGCCACCCGCAGGCGGAGTATTTTGGTGTCGCCCGCGTCGGCCGCGACCAGCTGGAAGACTATGCGGCGCGCCGCGGCGTCGACCTGCCGATCGCGGAGCGCTGGCTGCGGCCGAACCTGGACTGAACCCCGAACCGTGACGTCACCCCGGCCTTCGCCGGGGTGGCGCCATGCTTATGGCTGTCAGGCGCTACGCCCGACCAACGATGCCAGCTTCTTCAATTTCGGTGCGACCATCGGCACGGTCAGCATCGTGCTGGCCAGCGCCATCAGCAGCAGCGCGGTGAAGGTTTCGTTGGTGATGATCGCCTTGTCGAGCAGGATGTTGACGAAGATGATCATGATCAGCGCCTTGGTCTGAAGCAGCCAGCCGATCGCGGACGCCTCCCCCGGGCGCCATTTGAGGATCCGCCCGGCGGCGTGGACGCCCGCCAGCTTGCCGCCGACCGAGGCGAACAGCAGCAAGGCCGCGGCGGCGAACACCGCGATCCCGCCGACCGCCCACTGCGTCTTCAGGCCGGTCGACAGGAAGAACACCGGCATCACCGCGAGCAGCACGAAGCGGCGGAAGTCGTCCATTCGGACCTGGTCGAACCATTTCGCGTCGAGCACCGCGCCCGACAGGAACGCGCCGACCATGAAATGCAGCCCCGCCCAGTCCGCGGCGAACCCGCAGCCGGCGAGCCAGATCAGGCTGACATACCAGCGATCGCGCTCCGGGATCCGCGCCATCAGTCGGCGGATCAGCAGGGTGGCGACCGCGAAGCCGACCAGGAAGCCGGCCTGCCGGCCTACGCGCTCCCAATCGAGCAGGATCAGCGCGAGCACGCCCCAGATCGCGATATCGTCGAGGCTGGCATAGCGCAGGATGCGCTGGCCGATCGGCTCACGCAGGACCTCGAGCTTTTCAAGGAACAGCACGAGGATCGGCAGCGCGGTGACCGCGCACGCCATGCCGATGCCCAGAACGACCTGCCACCGCGCGCCCGACACGCCTGCCCAGCCCGGATAGCGCAGCATCAGCGCGGCGGCGATGCTGCCGGTCGCGAGCGGCACCGCGAGAGCGAGGCCGGCGGTGACCGCGGTCTCGCCGCGATGTCGCCACGCCGCGCCGAGATCGAGTTCGATGCCAGCGACCCACACGAACATCATCACCGCCCACCACGCGACGCCGTTCAGCGAGCCGATTGTCGCAGGCGTGAAGATCGTCGCATAATAATCGGGGAAGAGCGCGCCGAGCACGCCCGGTCCGAGCAGGATGCCGCCGAAGATCTGCACAACGACCAGCGGTGCCCAGTAATCGGTCCGGCCCAGCCGCCAGACCAGATAGGGGACGCTGAAGATGATGAGCATCGCAAGGAGGAAGACCTCCGTCGGTGTCATGGCGTGCATGCATTCCCCCTCTCGCGCGGTCGGGGCCCCCCCGCCGGCTTTATGCTGCGGGGTGGTATGCGGCCGGGCAGGCGGCGGCAATATGCTTCGCTACGGTCGAACCGGTGTCGATCCGTTTGCAGGCTGCGCCATTGCGGGACGCGGGGCGGGCCCCCGCTATCGGCAGCCGGGGCGCATCCGCGCTAAGCACGGGGCGTGGCGGCGCAATCGTGGCTGGCCGATGAGGGAGTGCCCTGCTTGAACCGATCGCTCTTATTGCTCGTGCTGGTTGCTGCGTCCGCCTCGGCCCAAGCGCCGGTGCGGCGCGCGTCGCCCTTCACCGTCGACGGGCAGGGCTTTGCGACGCTGCAGGAGGCGGTCTCATCGATCCGGCTCGGCACCGCGACGATCCTGATCGCGCCCGGCACCTACCGGCAATGCGCGGTGCAGGCGGGCGGGCGGATCACCTTCAAGGCGGTGGAGCCGGGCACCGCGATCTTCGAAGGCGTGGCTTGTGAGGAGAAGGCGGCACTGGTGCTGCGCGGGCAGGGATCGGTCGTCGATGGCCTGGTCTTTCGCGGCTACAGCGTCCCCGACGGCAATGGCGCGGGGATCCGCACCGAGATGGGGGACCTCAATGTCGTCAACGCGATGTTCCTCGACAGCCAGGAAGGCATCCTCGGCGGCGAGCCAAGCGAGCAGCGGATCACGATCGACCGGTCGACCTTTTCGGGGCTAGGCCAGTGCGACCAGTCGCCGAGCTGCTCGCATGCCGTGTATCTGGCGAACCAGGGCAGCGTGACGATCACCCGCTCGCGGTTCGAGCGCGGGACCGGCGGGCATTACGTCAAACTGCGCGTGCCGACCGTCTCGATCACCGACAACAGCTTCGACGACAGCGCGGGGCGGAAGACCAATTACATGATCGACCTGCCCGAAGGCGCGACCGGGCTGATCGCGCGCAACACCTTCGTGCAGGGGCGGCAGAAGGAGAACCACACCGGGCTGATCGTCGTCGCGGCGGAAGCGAAGACCTATCGCTCGACCGGGTTGCGCGTCGAGGACAATGACGCGCGGCTGGCACCGGGCGATGCGACCAGTCCCGCATTCCTGGCGGATTACAGCCATGACCGGCTGGCGCTGGGGGCGAACCGGCTGGGCCCGGGGTTGCGGGCGTTCGAGACGCGCTAAGTCGAGGCTGCGGGGGAAGCGGGGGGGCGTACCGCCGCCGCTCAAGACCCCGTCGTCCCAGCTTTCGCCGGGATGACGGGCGGCGGGAGGACAGGGTCCAAGCGGTCCGACGGGGCTCCTCAGCCCGGGCAGGTGCTCGCCGCGCCCGCGTCGAGGTCGAGGCAGCGGCCGTCGAGTCCCGATACCGGCAGGCCGATCGTTGCGGCGAGCGTCGGGACGATGTCGACGGTTTCCACCGACAGCGGCTGTTCGAACCCGGCGATCCCCTTGCGCCAGAACAGGATCGGCACGCGGCGATCATAGTCCCACGGGCTGCCGTGTGTTTCGACATAGCCGCCGGCGGGCGACACGATCGTCGTCACGCGTGGCTTCAGGAGTGTGACGAACTGACCCGAGCGGCCCTCGGCATAGGAGGCGCGCGCGCGTTCGATCAGCGTCCAGGTCTCGGGCGGGGTGGTCGCCATCGGCGTAGCCATGATCTCGGCGGCCGAGAAGGCGGCGGCCACCTGCGGCAGCGCGCGGTAGCGGCGTAGCGCCTCGGTCAGCACCTTGGCGCGCGTCTTGGCGGGCAGCGCATCGTCGATATAGACGTCGCCCTCGGTCCCGAGCAGGACGCTGCCGGGCAGGCCCAGATCCTTGGCGATCGCGGTGCCGACCTGCTTGGCGAGCACATTCTCGTCCATATGCGCCTCCATCGGCATCGCGCGCTGCTGCTGCCGCTCGGTCGCATCGTGCGCGCCGTGATCCGCGGTCAGCACGACCTCGTAATCCACGCCGGTCTCGTCCAGCACCGCGAAGAAGCCGCCGAGCGTCTTGTCGAGCTCGGCCATCTGGATGCACATCTCGGAACCCTGCGTGCCGTAGGTGTGGCCGATATAATCGGTCGCCGACGCGCCGATGTCGATGATGTCGGTCTGTGGCCCTTGGCCGAGCTTCATGTCCTGCACCAGCGCCGCCGCCATCGCGAACACCGCGGCATCGGACGCGGGCGACACGCGGAAGCCCTTGGCGTCGCCCGCCTCGCGCTCGAAGCGGCCCTGGCCGTACGTCTTGCCCGCGATCACGATCGGGTGGTTCACGCCCGTGCAATAGCCGGGCAGCGGCAGCGCGGCCTGGGGCAGCGCGATCAGCCCGGCGACCGCGGTGCGCGTGCGCTGCACCGCCGGCGGTACCGCGCGGCCCGCATAGGAGACATAGGTCTTGCCGTCCCACCACCAGAGCTCGTCGACCTTGTGGCCACCCATCATCACCGCCGCGCGATCCTTGCCCGCGACCGAGACCGAGCGGGTGCGGGGATCGCGCGCCTTCATCATCTCGCCGAGCGTCGGCACCTTCAGATGCATGTCGGACACGGTGTAGCTGTCATGCGTGCTGCCGGTGACACGCTCGTCCTCCGAGCAATAGACGATCTTGTCGGGGCGGTCGGCGCGCTGGTCGACCCAGTTGTTCGCGATGATCCCGGTATGCGCAGGCCGCATGCCAGTCAGGATGGTCGAGTGGCCGGGGCAGGTCTCGGTCGCGGCATGGCTCTGATAGCCGCTCGGAAACACCACGCCGTTCAGCAGGCGGGTGAAGCCGCCGGTGAAGTGGTTGCGATATTGCTGGAACAGGTCGGCGGCGAACTGGTCGACCGAGATCGCCACGATCAGCTTGGGCGGCGTGGCGGGCGTCGGTGCCGCAACCGCCGGGGCCGGGGCTGGGGCCGGAGCGGTCTGCGCGGACGCGGTCACGGACGCGGCCGGGGCCAGGAGCAACGCGGCGATAAGTGCTTTCACGGACAGTCCTTTGACGAGCAGCAGCATGACTGCTTTCGGATGTAATGCGGTGTCGTCCTCGCTATGGCTGTGGCCGATGAACGAAACAAGGATGGCCATGCGCAGTTTACGTTGCGTCCTGATGACGATGCTGCTCGCGCTGTGCAGCCTCGTGGCGACGCCGGCGCTGGCGGACCCGCTCGACGGCTCGAGCCGGCATCTGAGTATGCGCCTCGTTGCTGAAAGCGACCATCCGAAAGCGGGCGCACCGCTGACCATCGCGATCGCAACGACTCCCGATACGGGCTGGCATGGCTATTGGGCCAATCCGGGCGATGCGGGGTTTTCCGCGACGTTGGACTGGACGCTGCCGCGCGGAGTGACGGCGGGGCAGCCCGAATGGCCCGTCCCGACGACGCTGCTCATCGCGGGGCTGATGAACTATGTCTACGAGGCGCCCTATGCGCCGCTCGTGACGATCCAGGTGCCGGCGGGGCTGGCGGCGGGCGCCAAGCTGCCGATCCGGCTGAAGACGTCTTATCTTGTCTGTTCGGCGACGATCTGCGTGCCCGAGGAGCAGGCGCTGTCGCTCGACCTGACGATCGGCGACGGCGCGGCGTCGCAAGCAAGCGCCTTTGCCGGCTGGCGGCGGGCGATCCCCAAGCCGCTCGATGCGGGCGCGACCTATGCGGTCGACCAGGGCGTGCTGCGCGTCGCGGTGCCGTTCCCGGCCGGGGCCAGGGCGCAGGATGCCTATTTCTTCCCGCTCACCACCGGCGTGATCGACAATGGCGCGCGCCAGACCGTGACGCGGTCGGGCGATACGCTGACGATCGCGACGCGACTGGCGGCCAATGGCAAGGCCAATGCGCCGATCGAGGGTGTGCTGCGGATCGGCGACTCGCAGGGGCTCGCGGTCAGCGCCGCGCCGGGGGTCGTTGCGGCGGGGCCATCGGATAATGCGGGCGGGCTGTGGGCGACCGCACTGGCGGCGTTTGCGGGCGCGGTGCTCGGCGGGCTGATCCTCAACATCATGCCCTGCGTCTTCCCGATCCTGAGCCTGAAGGCGCTCAGCCTCGCGCGCGGTGGCGCCAGCGAACGTGAGGCGCGGCACGAGGCCTTGGCCTATACCGCGGGCGTCGTGCTGGTGTGCCTTGGCCTTGGCGCTGCGATCCTCGCGCTGCGTGCGGGCGGGTCTGCGGTCGGCTGGGCGTTCCAGTTGCAGCATCCCGCGGCGATCATCGTGCTGCTGCTGCTGAGCACCGCGATCGCGTTCAACCTGGCCGGGCTGTTCGAGGTGCCGACGCCGCGGTTCGCGGGCGAGAGCGGTGCGAGCGGTGCGTTTGCGACCGGCGCGCTGGCCGCATTCATCGCGACGCCGTGCACCGGGCCGTTCATGGGTGCAGCGCTGGGCGCTGCGCTCGTGCTGCCCTGGCCCGCGGCGATGGCGGTGTTCGCCGGGCTGGGACTCGGGCTGTCGCTGCCGTTCCTCGCGATCGGCTTCGTGCCGGCGTGGCGGCGCTGGCTGCCCAAGCCCGGCGCGTGGATGGAGACGTTCCGGCATGTCCTGTCGGTGCCGATGTTCCTGACCGCGATCGCACTCGCCTGGGTGCTGGGCCGCCAGACCGGCGTCGACAGCCTGACTCTCGCGCTCGTCGCAGTGCTGGCGATCGGGGCGGTGCTGTGGGTTGGCGGCACGCGGCAGCGCAAGGGCAAGGCGTTCGGCGCGGCGACCCTTGCCGCACTGGCGGTCGTGTTCGTCGGCAGCGCGGTCGTCATCGCCCGCGCGCCGCCGGCCTCGGCCAGGACGGCGGTCGCCGGCGACGAGGCGTTCAGCGAGGCGAAGCTTGCCGCGCTGCGCGCCGAGAAGCGCGGCGTGTTCGTCTATTTCACCGCCGACTGGTGCCTGACATGCAAGGTCAACGAGAAGGCGGCGATCGAGACCGCGACGGTCCGCGACGCGTTCGCCAAGAACAAGGTCGCGGTGCTGATCGGCGACTGGACCGATGGCGACCCGGTCATGGGCCGCTTCATCGAGGCGCATAACCGTGCCGGCGTGCCGCTCTATCTCTATTATGCGCCGGGGGCGGCCGAGCCGACCGTCCTGCCGCAGGTCCTCACCCCGGCGCTGCTGGCGGGGCTGGGCGTCTAATCCGGCTTGTGCAGCGCGGTGAAGCGTTGCAGCATGGAACCGCAACGCTTGATGGGGAATTTACCATTTCGATGGGGAAACAAGCGTTCGACGAAATCATGGGGGCACCGGGCGATACCCGTGTCCGTCCCGAACTTGCCGCCTTGGGCCGCTGGATCGAGGAGACGCCCGACGCCGAGTTGCGGCGTCGCCAGCAGGCGGCTGAAACGACGTTTCGGCAGCTCGGCATTACCTTTGCCGTCTATGGCGAGAACGAGGCGGCCGAGCGGATCATTCCGTTCGACATCGTCCCGCGGGTCTTCCTGCATGACGAATGGACGCGGCTTTCCGAAGGGCTCGTCCAGCGTGTCGAGGCGATCAATGCGTTCCTCGAGGATATCTATGGCGAACGCCGCATCCTGAAGGAAGGGATCCTCCCCGAGGATCTCGTCATGGGCAATGCGCAGTTCCGTCCCGAAATCGCCGGGATGCGCCCGCCGCACGGGGTCTGGGCGCATATCTGCGGGATCGATCTGGTACGCACCGGACCCGACGACTTTTTCGTGCTCGAGGACAATGCGCGGACGCCCTCGGGGGTCAGCTACATGCTCGAGAATCGCGAGGCGATGCTGCGGCTCTGCCCCGAGCTGTTCCGCGAGTTTCGCGTCGCGGCGGTCGACAGCTATCCCGACCGGCTGCTTGAGACGATGAAGTCGGTTGCGACGCACGGCGTCAGCGCACCGACCTGCGTCGTGCTGACGCCGGGGCATTATAACTCGGCCTATTACGAGCACAGCTTCCTCGCCGATACGATGGGCGTCGAGCTGGTCGAGGCGGCCGATCTGGTGGTCGACGACGATGTCGTATGGATGCGGACGATCGCGGGGCGCGTGAAGGTCGACGTGATCTATCGCCGGATCGACGACGATTATCTCGACCCGCTGGTCTTCCGTCCCGACAGCGCGCTCGGCGTGCCGGGGCTGATCGCGGCCTATGCCGCGGGCAATGTCGCGATCATCAACGCGCCGGGCAACGGCATCGCCGACGACAAGGCGATCTACAGCTACATGCCCGACATCGTGAAATTCTATTCAGGCGGCGAGTGCAAGTTGCCCAATGTCGAGACGTGGCGGTGCCGCGAGCCCCAGGCGCTGAAATATGTCCTCGACAATCTTGAGGACGTCGTCGTCAAGCTGGTCGACGGTTCGGGCGGCTATGGCATGCTGGTCGGCCCGACCGCGACGAAGCAGGAGATCGAGGATTTCCGTGCCGCGCTGATCGCCGAGCCGCATCGCTATATCGCGCAACCGACGCTCGCGCTGTCGACCGTACCGACGATGGCCGAATCCGGGCTGTGCCCGCGGCATGTCGATTTCCGGCCGTTTGTGCTGACCGGGTCGAAGGGCGTCCAGGTCGTGCCTGGCGGGCTGACCCGCGTCGCGCTGAAGCAGGGATCGTTGGTTGTGAATTCAAGCCAGGGTGGCGGCACGAAGGACAGCTTCGTCCTGATGGCGGATCAATCGCAGCGCATGGGGGGGGGCGGCATGACGCAGACGCTGGGCGGGATGACGCAGACCCTCGGCGAAGGCATGCCCGGGCCGGAGGCACAGTCCTGATGCTGTCGAGGACCGCCTCGTCCCTCTATTGGCTGGGACGCTATTTCGAACGTGCCGATTTCATCGCGCGGTTGGTCGAGGCGACGGTGCGCCTCGACGTGCTGTCGTCGCAGCCTGCGGGCGAGGCGGCCTGGGCATCGGCGCTGGCGGTCACCGAGACCGACGAGGCCTTTGCCAAGACCGGGGTGCCGGTCGGGCAGCGCGACGTGGTGCGCTTTCTGACGCTCGACGCCAGCCATCCGGGATCGATCGTCCGTTGCCTCGACATGGCGCGTAACAATGCCAAGGCGGTGCGGACCGCGCTGACGCGGGAATCATGGACCGCGATCAACCGTGCGTGGCTGTTGTTCGAAAACCGCGCGACCCCCGGCAGCACGACCGCGCAGCTCAACCTGGTCGAGGCGGTCAAGACCGAGACGCGCGGGTTCGAGGGTGCGATCCACCGCATGCTGCGCAACCAGACGACCTGGTTCATCCGGCTCGGCCAGGCGGTCGAGCGCGCGGACAACACCGCGCGGCTGCTCGACGTCAAATATCATATCCTGCTGCCGGAGGGACAGAAGCTGGGCGGCGCGATCGATCGTGACCAGTGGACGACCATCCTGCAGACCGTGTCGGCGGTGACCGCCTATCGCTGGATGTACAATGACGGCCTTCGGCCGGCCGACGTGATCGATTTGTTGCTGGCGCGCGCGGAGTTGCCGCGTAGTCTTGCAGCCTCGGTCGAGGAGACGGTGGACGTGCTCAATCTGCTTGCGAAACGTACCGGCCAGCACGGCGAGGCGGACCGGATGGCGCGGCTGCGCGCCTCGCGGCTGGGGCGAACCCGATCCGGCGAGGTGATCGCATCGGGCCTGCACCAGTATCTGCAGGCCTTCATCCAGGAGAATGCGCTGCTCCACGGCGCGATCGGCCGGCAGTTCAAGTTCCTTTGATGCGGTTGTCGGTCGATCACCGCACGATCTATCGCTTCACCGAGCCGCAGAGCCGGCTCGTCCAGATGCTCCGCATGACCCCGCAGAACACGCATGACCAGACGGTCGCGCAGTGGCGGATCGACATCGACTGCGATGCCCGGCTGCGGCAGGGGCGCGACGGGTTCGGCAATGCCATCACGATGCTCTACATCGACGGCCCGATCGACGGGATCGAGATCGACGTCACGGGCGAGGTGCTGACCAGCCATTCCGACGGCGTCGTCCACGGCGCTTATGAAGTATTGCCGCCGGCGTTGTTCCTCCGGCCCACCGAGACCACCGCACAGGACAAGGCCATTGCCGATTTCGCCGCACGCGTCGCGACCCCCGCCCAAGGCCGGATCGGGGCGCTGCACCGGGTGAACGAGGCGTTGCACGAACGCTTTGCCGCCAATCCCGGCCGTCCCGCGCCAAACCTCGGCGCGGCGGCGGCGTTCCGGCTCGACAGCGCCACCTCTCGGGACTTCGCGCAGATGTTCATCGTCGCTGCGCGTTCGCTGGGGGCGCCGGCGCGTTATGTGTCGGGCTATCTGCTGACCGAACGCGACGACGATCACCGTCCGACGCCGCATGGCTGGGCCGAGGCGCATGTTGACGGGCTGGGCTGGATCGGTTTCGACCCGTTCACCGGCGACTGTCCCGAAGAGCATCACGTCCGGGTCGCGGTCGCGCTCGATGCTGCAGGGGCCGCGCCGGTGGCAGGATCGCGGCTCGGCGAGGGCGGCGAGCGGCTGGAGGTCGATGTCGTCGTGTCGCGGGATGGTCAGTGACCGTCGGCGACTAGTCCTCGCGCTGCCCGGGGCCCTGCCCGGGGGCGGCCGCCAACAGGTCCTCCTCACTCAGGCGGCTCCATCCGCCCGGGCCGAGCGCCTCGATCGGGCGGTACCGGATCTTGTATTCCATCCGGCCCGATCCCTTCACCCAATAGCCCAGATAGACATAGGGTAGCCCCGCACCGCGTGCGCGCAGAATGTGGTCGATGATGATGTAGTTGCCGAAGCCCGGCCGCGATGCGTCGTCCGCTGCGAAGAAGCTGTAGATCATCGACAGTCCGTCGGCCTGGCGATCGGTGAGGCAGGCGCCGACCAGCCGGCCCGGGGCACTGCCGATGCCCGGTTCGCGATACTCGACGATCAGCGAGTCGACGGGCGAATGCTCGACCATGTCGGCATAATCGTCCTCATCCATCCCGGCCATGCCGCCGTCCGGGTGACGTGCCGACAGATAGCGGCGCAACAGCTGGAACTGTTCGTCGGTCGCCCATGCGCGACAGACGGTTGCGGTGATGTCGCCGTGGCGCTTGAGCAATTTGCGCTGCGTCGCATTGGGCGTGAATTCCGGCGTCACGACACGGACCGACACACAGGCGCTGCAGCCGGTGCAACTCGGCCGATAGGCGACGCCCTGGCTCCGTCGAAACCCGATCCGGCTCAGCGCGTCGTTGAGTTCGACCGCATGCGGCCCGTTCAGTTCGGTGAACACCTTCCGCTCCTCCCGATCGGGCAGATAGGGGCAGGGGCCGGGGCTGGTCACGAAGAACCGGGGAAACCGAAAAGGCGCAGTCATCGCGAAGTGCCCCTCTCTCGGCTTCCATGCGCTCTCAAGGCGCGGGCGGTATATGATTCCTGTGCGGGCCGCTGGAAAGTGGGGCGGCCCGCGGTGGTAAAAGAAATTCCCGTCGGCGCCGGGCGGCGTTGGCCGGGGATCAGGCCAGTTCGACCGTGCTCGTCTCATAGCCCGCCGCCTTCAGCGCGGTGACCAGCCGATCGAGATGCGCGCGATCGCGGGCCTCGCATTCGATATCTGTGATCAGCCCCTTTGCCGGCAGCGTCGTAAAGACGCGCTGATGATACACCTCGATGATGTTCACCCGCTCCTGATCGAAGATCCGGGCGACGTTGTACAGCGCGCCGGGCTGGTCCTGCAGGCGGATGCGCAGCCGTGCGAGCCGGCCCGAGCGTGCGAGATCACGCAGCAGGACGTTGGCGAGCAATCGCGTGTCGATATTGCCGCCGCACAGGATGATCCCGACGGTCCGCCCCTTGAAGCGCTCGGGATGCTGGAGCAGCGCGGCGAGGCCGGCGGCACCGGCACCCTCGACGACCGTCTTCTCGATCTGGAGCAGCAGGCTGACCGCCATCTCCAGGCTGCGCTCGCTGACCAGGACGATGTCGTCGACGAGTTCGGCGACCATCTTGGAGGTGATGCCGCCGGGCTCCTTGACCGCGATCCCCTCGGCCAGCGTGTCTCCGGCGCAGGGCATCGTCGTCCCGTTGATGCGGTTGTACATCGACGGGAACAGCTCGGCCTCGACGCCGACGACCTCGATCGCATGACCGCCCTGCGCCACGTTCGCCCGCGTCACGGTCGCGACGCCCGAGATCAGACCGCCGCCGCCGATCGGGACGACCATCATGTCGATCTCGGGCACGTCCTCGAGCATCTCGATCGCGGTCGTGCCCTGGCCGGCGATGACCCGGGCGTCGTCGAACGGATGGACGAAGGTGAAGCCGCATTCGCCCTCGAGGATGCGGGCATGCGCATAAGCGGCATCGAAGGTGTCGCCGTACAGCACGACCTTGGCGCCGTGCCCTTCGGTCTGCGTGACCTTCACGGTCGGGGTGTTGGTCGGCATCACGATCGTCGCGGGGATGCCGAGCCGGTTGGCGTGATAGGCGAGACCCTGTGCGTGATTGCCCGCCGACGCGGCGATCACGCCCTTTGCGCACGCTTCGGGCGACAGCTGCAACAGCGTGTTGAGCGCGCCGCGTTCCTTGTAGGCCGCGGTGAACTGAAGATTCTCGAACTTCAGATAGACGGTCGCGCCGGTCATCTGGCTCAGCGTGCGGCTGATCAGCGTCGGCGTGCGGACGATCGAGGCGCGGATCCGGTCATGCGCGGCGCGGACGTCGTCGATGGACACGGGAAGGGTGGGTGCCGCTACGGCAGCGAGGGTAGCCATAGGCGTTGCGCTAGACCATCTGGCGCGCAGGGGAAACACCGCTTATGCGCTTGATCCATGGCAAAACTGGCATTCATCGGGACTGGCGTGATGGGCGCGCCGATGGCGGGGCATCTCGCCGCGGCAGGGCACGACGTCACCGTTTATAACCGCTCCCAGGCCAAGGCTTTGGCATGGGCCGATAAATACGGTGGAACGGTCGCGGACACGCCTGCTTTGGCGGCGCGCGATGCGGATGCGGTGTTCACCTGTGTCGGCAATGACGATGATCTTGCCGCGGTAACATTGGGTGAGGACGGCGCGTTCGCGGCGATGCGCGACGATGCGGTGTTCGTCGACCATACGACCGTCTCCGCCGCGATCGCGCGGCGGCTGGCGGAGGCGCGCGCGCTCGTCGTCGATGCGCCGGTGTCGGGCGGGCAGGCGGGTGCCGAGAACGGCAAATTGTCGATCATGTGCGGCGGTTCCGCCGACGCCATGGCGAAGGCCGAGCCGTATATGCAGGCCTATGCTGCGCGGATCGTCCATGTCGGTGACGCGGGCGCGGGCCAGACGACCAAGATGTGCAACCAGATCGCGATCGCCGGGGTGATCCAGGGCGTGTCCGAATCAATCCGCTTCGCGCAGAATGCCGGGCTCGACCTCGACAAGGTGTTCGAGGCAATTTCGGGCGGCGCGGCGCAGAGCTGGCAGATGGTCAATCGCTGGCCGACGATGGCGAAGGAAGACTTCGACTTCGGCTTTGCGGTCGACTGGATGCGCAAGGATCTGGGGCTCGCGCTCGACGAGGCGCGGCGCAACGGCGCGGTCCTGCCGGTCGCGGCGCTGGTCGATCAATTCTATGCCGATGTGCAGGCCATGGGCGGCGCGCGGCAGGATACGAGTGCGTTGGTGCGGAGATTGCCGAAGTGAAGCCTGTCCTGTTCGCAAGTGCCGCCCTGTCGCTGTTCGCCACCCCGGCGCTGGCCGACGGGATCGTCGACAACGTCAACGGCCTGACCATCACCGAGGGCGGCAAGATCGTCCGGTTCAAGGCGATCCTGGTCGACAAGGACGGCCGCGTCACCCGGCTGGTGCCGCCGGGGGAGGAGCCCCCCAAGCTCAGCCGCAAGGAATTGAAGAAGAACGCGGGCAAGCCGCTCTATGACTGGCGTACCGACATGGGCGGCAAGACCGTGCTGCCCGGCTTCGTCGATGCGCATGGCCATGTGATCGAGCTCGGCTTCGGCGCGCTGTCGCTCGACCTGTCGGCAGCGACCTCGCTCGACGACGCAAAGTCGCGGATCGCCGCCTATGTCGCGGCCAATCCCGATCGCAAATGGGTGCTCGGCCGCGGCTGGAACCAGGAAGCCTGGGGGCTGGGGCGGTTTCCGACCGCTGCGGATCTCGATTCGGTGTCGGGCGGCCATCCGATCTGGCTGTCGCGCGCGGACGGCCATGCCGGCTGGGCGAACAGTGTCGCGATGCGCGAGGCGGGAATCACCGGCGCCACGGTCGCCCCGGCGGGGGGGCGCATAGAAAAGAGCGGCGGCGCGCCGTCGGGCGTGTTCGTCGATGCCGCGCAATCGCTGGTCGAGAAGGTCGTGCCGCAGCCTTTGCCCAAGGAGCGCGATGCGGCCTTCCTGACCGCCCAGCGGATCCTGCTGGGGTACGGCGTCACCGCGGTCGCCGACATGGGCACCACGCTCGACGACTGGCTGACCTATCGCCGGATGGCGGATATCGGCGGGTTGCGCGTCCGGATCATGAGCTATGCGCTGGGCGTCGAGACCGCGGGGCGGATCGGCGGCAAGGGGCCGACGCCGTGGCTGTATGACGACCATCTGCGGATGGGCGGGGTGAAGCTCTATGCCGATGGCGCACTCGGATCGCGTGGCGCCTGGCTGCTGAAGCCTTATGCCGATGCGCCGGGGCAGACCGGGCTGGGCTTCCTGACCGATGCGCAGCTCCAGAACCAGATGAGCCGCGCGGCGATGGACGGGTTTCAGGTCGCGGTGCATGCGATCGGCGACCGTGCGGACCAGCAGGTGCTCGACGCGATCCAGGTCGAGAGCGAGACCTACAAGGGCGACCGGCGCTGGCGTGTCGAGCATGCGCAGATCGTCGATCCCACCGACCTGCCGCGCTTCGGCAAGTTCGGCACGATCGCGTCGATGCAGCCGACGCACCAGACCAGCGACCGGACGATGGCGGAGGCGCGGCTCGGGCCGAGTCGGCTGACCGGCGCCTATGCCTGGAAGTCGATGCTGGCGAACGGATCGAAGCTTGCCTTTGGTACCGATTTCCCGGTCGAGAAGCCCGATCCGTTCGCCACCTGGGCCGCGGCGTTCACCCGGCAGGATGCCAACGGCCAGCCGCAGGGCGGGTGGCAGCCGCAGGAACTTATCTCGCGCGAACAGGCGTGGTGGGCGATGACCGGTGCCGCCGCCTATGCAGGGTTTGCCGAGACGAAGTTCGGCGCGCTCGCCGCCGGGCAGCGCGCGGACTTCATCGTCGTCGACCGCGATCCGATGATCGCTTCACCGACCGAACTGCGTGCGATTAAGGTTGCCGAGACCTGGGTCGGGGGCGAGAAGGTCTGGGTTCGGAAATAGCCGGCCGGTAGCCTCAAAGGTCGCCGCTGGCGTCCTTCGATGCGCGCGCGTTGATCCGCGCCCAGACCGCCTTGTGTTCGGCCTTCGCGTAGAGCGC
>NZ_JPJC01000042.1:0-14688 GCF_000733135.1 Sphingomonas sp. FUKUSWIS1 | reverse complement strand
CGGGGCGGTGCCGCTGCGAGAGTGGTCGGCAGGTCGGGGAAGGTCGCCAGGACGAGCCGCAACCGCGCCTCGCGCTCGCGTTGCATCGTCGGCGTGATCGACGGGGGCGAAATGTTCGTGCGCGGCGTCCAGCCGGGATTTCCGGGAAACGGCGCGCTGGTACCTATCAAGCCGCTAGGGCCAGGGACGCCAAGTTGCGCAGAAGCGGCCGCAGAACAGGCAATCAGTCCGACCGCGAGCAGGATAGTTTTCATGGAACACCTCCGATGAAGACTAAACTGACACCATCAGGCAAGGTTGCAAGCCTAAACCTGTGGAGTGAAGCGGCGCGACCTTGGACTTTGGGTCGCGCAGCCGAGCAGATCAGGCGACTTGCGCTTCGACCATCTCATCGGGTTCGCGCAGGACATAGCCGCGGCCCCAGACGGTCTCGATGTAGTTTTCGCCATCGCACGCCAGGCTGAGCTTCTTCCGCAGCTTGCAGATGAAGACGTCGATGATCTTGAGTTCAGGTTCGTCCATCCCGCCATAGAGGTGGTTGAGGAACATTTCCTTGGTCAGCGTGGTGCCCTTGCGCAGCGAGAGCAGCTCGAGCATCGCATATTCCTTGCCGGTCAGGTGAACGCGGCTGCCATCGACCTCGACCGTCTTGGCATCGAGGTTCACGGCGAGCTTGCCAGTGCGGATGACCGACTGCGAATGGCCCTTCGAGCGGCGCACAACGGCATGGATCCGCGCGACGAGTTCCTCGCGGTGGAACGGCTTGGTGACGTAATCGTCCGCGCCGAACCCGAAGCTGCGAACCTTGGAGTCCATTTCGTTGACGCCCGACAGGATCAACACCGGCGTCGCAACACGCGCAACACGAAGACGCTTCAGGACATCATAGCCGTGCATGTCGGGCAAGTTCAGATCGAGCAGGATGATGTCGTAATCATACAGCTTGCCAAGATCGAGGCCCTCTTCGCCCAGATCGGTGATGTACACGTTGAAGCCCTCGGTCGTGAGCATAAGCTCAATGGCCTTGGCGGTGGTAGGCTCATCCTCGATCAGCAGCACGCGCATGGGTTGTCCCCCGTTTAGCGAAAACGCCAGCCCCTGCTAAGCGATCCGCCGTTGATTCATTAACCAAAGAACATCTGAAAGCAAAAGGTTAATTCCGTCTTAAATGAGAGCGTTATACGAACTCTTGGTACGGAACCGACCAAAACTCCGTGATCAGAGCCCGGCAACCGAGTCGCGGCGCGGGCTCACGTCTTCGCCGGGTCGAGCGTGTGCCAAGCAAACCCGTCGCGCGCGAGCAGTTCGTCTGCCGCCGCCGGTCCTGTCGTACCCGCGGCGTAAGTGTCGGGTGCGCCTTCGCTTGCCCATGCGTCGAGAAACGGCTGGACCGCGGCCCATCCCGCCTCGATCGCGTCGGCGCGCTGGAACAGCGTCTGGTCGCCAGCGAACAGATCGTGGATCAGCGACTCATACCCGGTCATCGCGCCGATATCGAACGAGTCGGCGTAGCGGAAATCGAGCGCGATCGGCGCGGTGTCGACCTCGAGCCCGGGGCGCTTGATATTGATATTCATGCTGAGCCCCTCATCGGGCTGGATCTGGATGATC
Source organism: Sphingomonas sp. FUKUSWIS1 (assembly GCF_000733135.1). NCBI lineage: Bacteria > Pseudomonadati > Pseudomonadota > Alphaproteobacteria > Sphingomonadales > Sphingomonadaceae > Sphingomonas > Sphingomonas sp. FUKUSWIS1. Next base: position 13,077 of record NZ_JPJC01000042.1, on the reverse strand, counting down.
AGGCGGTTGGGCGGCAGCTTCTCGGCGGCGGTCGCGTGAAACTGTGCGAACGGCACGGGCTTGAAGGTGATCACGACCTCGGTATCGCGTATCTCCATTGCCTTGCCGGTGCGAAGGTAGAAGGGCACGCCCGCCCAGCGCCACGTGTCGACCATCAGCTTCAGCGCGACATAGGTCTCGGTGGTGCTGTCGGGGGCAATGTCGGGCGATGCCGTGAAGGCGGGGACGGCGCGCTCGCCGATCGTCCCCGCACCATAGGCGCCGCGGACGCCGTTGCGACGTGCCTTGGCGGGCGAATAAGCCCGAACGGCTTTCAGCACCTTGCCCTTTTCGTTGCGGATGGCCTCCGCGTCGAAACTCGCAGGGGGCTCCATCGCGACCATCGCCAGCAACTGGAACAGATGGTTAGGGACCATGTCGCGCAATGCGCCCGTCGCGTCGTAGAACGCACCGCGCGTGCCGACGTCGACAGTCTCGGCGGCGGTGATCTGGACATGCGCGATACAGTCGGCATTCCAGACCCGTTCGATCATCATGTTCGCAAAGCGCGCGGTCATGATGTTCTGGACGGTTTCCTTGCCGAGGAAATGGTCGATCCGGTAGATCTGTGTCTCGGCGACGTGCGACAGGATGCGCGCGTTCAGCGCCTGCGCGGAAGCGAGGTCGTGGCCGAACGGCTTCTCGATCGCGATCCGGCGAAACGCGGATTTGCTTTCATGCGTCAGCCCGTTGGCCGCGAGCCGATCGACGATGTCGCCGAAGAATCGCGCGGGCACGGCGAGATAGAAGGCGGCGTTGCCCGATAGCCGGTCTCTCAGCCGTGCATAGACGTCGTCCTGTGTGAAATCGCCTTGCATATACTGGACGCGCGCCTGCAACCGGTCCCAGGCGGCCTCCTGCTCGGGCGAGGCATGCGCCGTGGTAGCGCTGGCGCGAAAGGTGGCGAGCGCGGTGCGCAGCGTGTCGTCGTCGCCGGGTTCGATACCGATCCCGAGGACCGAAAAATCGTCACCGATCATGCCCAGCCGGGTCATGTTGGTCAGCGCGGGCATCAGCAATCGGCGGGTCAGGTCGCCCATCGCACCGAAGATGACGAGCGTGGTCGGCGGGGCGGGATGGATCGCGCCGGTCATGCGCGGCGGGCCCGGGGCGCGGTCTGGTAGGGGAGCATCGACATCCTTCCGTGGTGACTCACAGCAATAGCCTGGCGGCGAGCATTGTTCCGTAGGGGTTCCGTCGGGGTCCAGCCAGCGCGGTTCAGCCGGGGTCGCGAAGCCGTGCGCCGAGGAACGCGATGAGCGCCTCGACCCGGGCCGGGCGGAGCGGGCTGGGCGGGGTCAGCAGGTGGAGGCCGATCGGTGCGGGCGCCCAGTCGTCGAGCAGCGTTACCAGCGCACCGGACGCGAGCTGCGCCTCGATGATGAAATGGGGCAGCCGCGCGATGCCGAGACCGGCGACGAGCGCCGGGACGACCGCCTCGCCGCTATTGGCGGTGAGCTGACCCTGCAACCGCACCGAAACGTCGCTTTCGCCGGGGCGCTGAAACCGCCAGGGCCCGACGACGTTCGAATAGCCAATCAGGCGGTGTTCGCCGAGCTGCGCGGGATGCGTCGGCGTTCCGTGCGCCGCCAGATAGGCAGGCGCGGCGACGGTGTGCGCCTGGATGCTGCACAGCCGTCGCGCGCGCAGCGAACTGTCGGGCAGCTCGGCGATCCGCAACGCCACGTCGAACCCTTCCGCGACGATGTCGACTCGCGCGTCAGACAGATGCAGGTCGATCTCGATGCCGGGATGCGCGGCCAGAAACTCGGCCAGCAGCGGCGCGACATTGGTGATGCCGAAGCTCATCGGCGCCGCCAGCCGTACGCGCCCCGTCGGCGCGCTTGCGGCATCGTTCGCCGACTCTTCCGCAAGCCGCGCTTCGCCCAGGATCCGCGCGGCGTGCTCGGCAAGCGGCTTGCCCGCCTCGGTCAGCGCGAGCCGGCGCGAGGTGCGATGAAACAGCGACTGGCCGAGATGCGCCTCGAGCCGCGTGATCGCCTTCGATACGGTCGCCTTGCTCAGTCCGATCGCGTCGGCGGCGGCGCTGAACGAGCGATGTTCGACGACGCTGGCAAAGATCGCCCAGGCTTCGAGGTCGGGAAGGCGCATCATTCACTCTCCGCAGCGGTCACGTTTGCTAGCAATCGAAACGATCGGTTTCCAGCGTTTCTATTTACGGTGCGATGCGAGTGTCTATCTTGGTGGCAACAAGTGGAGACCTCTCATGACGACCACGACTCTCAACACCGTAGACCGCCGCCCCTTCGACAGCCTGGGCCATGCCGATCATGGCTGGCTGAATGCGCGGCATCATTTCTCGTTCGCGAGCTATTATGACCCCGCCCGGATGGGCTGGGGCGCGATCCGCGTCTGGAACGACGATCAGATCGCCGCCAACTCGGGCTTTCCGCCGCATCCGCATCAGGACATGGAGATCATCACCTATGTCCGCAGCGGTGCGATCACGCATCAGGACTCGCTCGGCAACAAGGGCCGCACCGAGGCTGGCGACGTCCAGGTGATGAGTGCCGGTTCGGGCGTGCGCCATGCCGAATATAATCTGGAGCCCGAGACGACGACGATCTTCCAGATCTGGATCGAGCCCAGCCGCAAGGGTGGTTCGCCGAGCTGGGGTGCAAAGCCGTTCCCCAAGGGCGAGCGCTCGGGGCAGTTCGTGACGCTGGCAAGCGGCTTTGCCGATGACGGCGACGCGCTGCCGATCCGGGCGAACGCCCGGGTGCTGGCCGCGACGCTGAAGGCGGGCGACAGCGTCGACTATGCTGTGGGCGAGGGGCGTCACGCCTATCTTGTCCCCGCGACCGGCGCGATCACGATCGACGACGAGACCATCAACACACGCGACGGTGCGGCACTTTCGGGCGGCCGGACGGTGCGGATCACGGCACTCGACGAGGCCGAGATCGTTCTGGTGGACTCCGAGTAATCTTACCGATGATCCTATGACCATTCCGGCCTGTGCCGGGATGGTCTGCCTTTGAGGAGACTGACATGACCAAGGTTCTGGTTCTCTATTATTCGTCCTACGGCCATATCGAGCAGATGGCGGATGCCGTCGCCGAAGGCGCGCGCGCGGGCGGCGCGGAAGTCGACATCCGCCGGGTCGCCGAGACCGCACCGCAGGCGGTCGTCGAGTCGGCGCATTTCAAGACCGACAGCGCGCATGCCGAGATCGAGGGCCCCGATGCACTGAAGGACTATGACGCGATCATCGTCGGTGCGCCGACCCGGTTCGGGCGGATGCCCGCGCAGATGGCGTCCTTCTGGGATACGACCGGCGGCCTGTGGTTCTCCGGCGCGCTGGTCGGCAAGGTCGGCGGTGCGTTCACCTCGACCGCGAGCCAGCATGGCGGGCAGGAGACGACGCTGTTCTCGATCCTGACCAACCTGCTCCATCACGGCATGACGATCGTCGGTCTGGACTATGGCTTCCAGGGGCAGATGGGCGTCGACGCGGTCAAGGGCGGCTCGCCCTACGGCGCGACGACGATCTCCGATGGCGATGGCAGCCGGATGCCGAGCAGCGTCGAACTCGACGGTGCACGCTACCAGGGCAAGCGGATCGCCGAGACGGCCGCGAAGCTGAAGTAAGAGCGAACGATCCCTCCGGGCGACCGGGGGGGTCAGCGCTTGCGGCGTTTGCCCTTTTCGGACGGAAGCGCCGGGACGGGCGCGGCCGGCACCGCGGGTGCGACGACGGGCGGGGGCGCGGGCGGCAGGATCGCCGGGTCGGCGGGATAGAGCCGCCGCGCCCTGGCGAACACGAACCGCGCCTTTGCCGCGCCGGGTGCAGCGGTGGTCGCGCCGACCCAGCGCCAGTGCCAGGGCTCCCATTTGACGTTCTGCTTGTTCCCGCCGGGGAAGGATTGTTCGAATCCGAACCGCGTCGCGTTCGCGCGCAGCCAGCGCGCGGCGGGTGTCGCCGCCATGCATGCCTCGGCATCGCGACAGCCATTGGCGGGCCGGATGGCGAAGTCGACGACATAGCCGGTCGAATGTTCGCTATAGCCCGGCGGCGCGACCGAGATTGCCCGCTCGGCCGCCGATGTCCCCGACTCGCGGCAGAACACGCTGCGCTGCTGCGCGATCGAACGCTGGCACGACAGGCCGCGTAATTCCCCCATCACCGCCGGGTCCGATTTGGCCGCAGCGAGCAGGCGGAGAAGGTCGGGCAGCATGTCGCGGCGGACCACGCAGGTCTGGCGGACGCCGAAGTCGGACGGAGCGGCGACCAGTTCGGACGGGGCGGCGTCGCCGTAAGGCAGATGCCCGAACGCGCGACCATCGGCGGCGATCGCCGCGCTCTGTCCGGCACAGAGTTGCGCATTGGCGGCGGCCGGGATCAGCAGCAATGAAAGAATTAGGGGGCTACGCAACATCGTGCGGGCTCTGGCATGCGGGCGCAGATGCTGGCAAGGGCGGCACATGCATGGTGAACGCGTACTTTTCCTCGACGGCGAGGCCCTGATCATCGACAAGCCCGCTGGGCTGCCGGTCGATCCTCCTCGTGACGGCTCGCTGAGCCTCGAGAATCATCTCGAAAGTCTCAAATTCGGATTCCAGCGCTGGCCGATGCCGGTGCACCGTCTCGATCGCGACACGAGCGGCTGCCTGTTGCTGTCGCGCAATCCCAAGGCGCATGCGCGGTTGCAGCAGGCGTTCGAGCAGGGCCTGGTCTCGAAGCGCTATCTCGCGGTGCTCGACGGCGTCCCCGCCGAAGAGACCGGGACGATCGACATGCCGCTCGGCAAGATCAGCAGCGCCGAAGAAGGCTGGCGGATGGTCGAGGACGCCAAGGGCAAGGCGGCGCGGACCGGCTGGCGGGTGCTCGCAACCCGCGACGGACGTTCGCTGGTCGAATTCATCCCCCAGACCGGGCGGACGCATCAGATCCGTGTCCATGCCGCGCTGGGCCTCGGCGCAGCGGTCGTCGGGGATCCGGTCTATGGCCAGAAGGATCGCCTGGGGATGATGCTCCACGCGCAGCGGCTGGTCGTGCCGCGGCCGGGCAAGGCCGATGTCGTCGGTATCGCGCCGCTGCCAGAACGGTTCGCGACCGCGGGCTTCGGCGAGGAACCGGGCGTCGAGGCGACGCCGTCCCCGCAGGACGCGTCCGCGCCGGATCCGCGTCCCGAACCCGATAATGGCTGACGTGATCGACGCCTCCCTGCTTGAGGGGGCGATCGAGGAGAAGTTCCTCGCGGCCTCGGGGCCGGGCGGGCAGAACGTCAACAAGGTGGCGACCGCGTGCCAGTTGCGCGTCGACATATTCGCGCTGGGCCTGCACCCCGAAACCTATCGCCGGCTGAAGCTGGTCGCGGGCAGCCGGATGACCGCGGCGGGGGTGCTTGTCATCACAGCGCGTCGGTTTCGCACGCAGGAGGCCAATCGCGCCGATGCGCGCGACCGCGTGCTCGAACTGATCGCGCAGGCGCAGCACCGCGACGCGCACCGGGTCAAGACCAAGCCGTCCAGGGCCGCCAAGGCACGGCGGGTGGATACGAAGAAGGTCCGCAGTTCGGTCAAGGCCGGGCGCGGGCGGGTTCGCGAAGACTAACTGCAGACAAGAGGCGACGATGTACCAGTTCGATATTTCCGGCGGTTCGAAGGCCGATCTGTACCGCGACCTGCTCGCGGCGCTCGACGCGCTGACCGTGGACGAGCGCGATCCGATCGCGAACATGGCGAATGCGGCCGCGCTGGTCTGGGAATATCTACCCGATCTCAACTGGGCGGGCTTCTATCGTGCGGTCGAGGGCGAGCTGGTCCTGGGGCCGTTCCAGGGCAAGGTCGCCTGTATCCGGATCGCGATGGGCAAGGGCGTGTGCGGCACTGCGGCGGCGGAGCGGACGACGCAGCTGGTCGAGGACGTCCATGCGTTTCCCGGGCATATCGCCTGCGACGCGGCGAGCCGGTCCGAGCTCGTCGTGCCGGTCGTCAGCGACGGCCGGTTGATCGGCGTGCTCGATCTCGACAGCCCCGAGCCGGCACGGTTCGATGCCGAGGATGCGGCCGGGTGCGAGGCGCTGGTCGCGTTGCTGGCGTCACGGATCGGCTGACCCCCGGACCTGACGCCTGCTCCGAATCGGGACCGGGTTGCGGCTGGCCGCGCTGGGGCGGCTTTGGTACGCACTGCGTCAGCATAGGACGCGGCCCTGGAGCGTGTCGTGCGTCAGGGGAGAAGATGTCATGCGCATGAAGGTGATCGTCGGTCTCGCACTGATCATGGCGGTGGCGGGCACGACGGCCGAGGCGCAGCGGCGTCCGGACGGGGCATCGCGGCCCGGTGCGACCTATTCCGTTCCTGCCCGCAGCGCGGTCAGCGTAAACCCGGAGCCCGCCGCGTCCAGCGACGCGCGCCGGGGCAGCAGCGTCGATGGTGGCTGGTCGGCCGGGGCGAACGCGCCGGGCGGCTGGAGCGGTTATCGTCGGCCGTACCGGGGTTGGGCGCTGCCGGCCTATTGGATCGCGCCCCGGTTCGGGATCGTCGACTGGCGCGACTATGGGTTGGCACCGCCGCCGCCGGGCTATCGCTGGACGCGCTATTTCGACGACGCGGTGCTGATCGATGCGCGGGGATCGATCTTCGATACGCGTACCGGGGTCGAATGGGACGGCGCGAATGGAGGCGATGCCGCCCCGCGCTATGACGTGCAAAGCTTCGACGGGCGGGCGGACGACCGGGTCTATGCCCGCCGCCAGCCGCGGCCGGTAACGCGGCGGACCTATGTGACGACCCGCGTCGAAGCGGCGCCGGACTTTGCGGGGGCCGCCTATCGCGACCAGCCATTGCCGCCCGTGCAGCAGCGTGGCGGGACATGGGTGTCGCCCGACGGGATGACCACCGTGACGACCACCGGCGGCGGCTATCCCGGCGGCACAGCCTATGCCGGCGACGGGACGACGACGGTCACCGTCCAGTCGGTGCCGGTCACGACGACCACGACGACGACCGAATATATCACCGAACCCGTGACCTACCGGCGGACGACCCCGCGTCGTGGACCGGGCCGGACGCGGGGCGGCACCCTGGGGTCGGCGCGCTAGCGCTCAGCGGCGGCGTTCGCGGCCCGCGAAGCTGACGACGCTCTCGCTGCCATCCGCGCCGAGTGCGGACACGCCGACGAAATGGTCGTCGACGGGGGTCTGGGCGAGCAGCGTCTCGGTGCCGGTGACGTCGCGCACGTCCTTCCAGTCCTGCGTGTCGTTGCGCCGCCAGCGGACGCGGTAGCCTGCCGCACCCGGAACCGCGGCCCATTTGACCTGGGTGTCGCGCGACAGGGCACCGGCGATCGATACGTCACCCGGTGCCGCGGGCGCGGCGGCGAGGCGGGCGAGCGTGGCGATGTTGATCGCGGTCACCTTGGCCAGATAGGGGAAGTCCATCCCGGCGATCGTGTCGCCATAGTCGACGCCGTTTTCGGTGCGCAGGTCCTGGTGCTGGCGATCCCAATTCTCCGCCGCGACCGAGAAGCGCACCGCGGGATAGCCGAGCTTCAGAAAGGGTTCGTGATCGCCGCCGCGGCCGAACCGGTCGGGGCGACGGTCGAGCATCACGTCGAGCCCGCCGGGAATCGTGCCCGCGACGCCGTCGATCGTCTTGGCGAGCGCGCGGCTGGGGCCATCGTCCTCGCCACCCTCGGCGCGACGACCGATCTGCGCGGCAAGGTCTTCGGATGCGCGAATGCCTTCGGAAAAGACGCGGACGCTCGACGCCATGCGGACGCCGCCCTGGCCGATCGTGTTGCCGACAATGTCGTTGTTGAGCATCGCGGTGACGGTCCAGCCGCGCGCCTTGGCGGTGTCGGCGAGCAGCTCGGCGCCCCACAGCCCCTGTTCCTCACCCGAAAAGACCGCATAGACGATGGTCGCGTCGAACTGCCGCTTTGACAGCGCGCGGGCGGCTTCGAGCACCAGCGCGACGCCCGACGCATTGTCGTTCGCGCCGGGCGCGTCGCTCGTCACGTTCATGACGTCGGTCACACGGCTGTCGATATGCGCGCCGACGATCACGACGCGATTCGGGTCGCGCCCCTTCTGGATGCCCAGCACGTCCTCGACATAGACGCCGGTCGGTGCGCGCGGACCCGACACGGTGCGGCCGATCCGCTCGACCGTGACGCAGCCGCCACAGGCGCGGCCGATCTCGGCGAAGCGCGCCGCAGCCCAGCTGCGTGCGGCGCCGATGCCGCGCTTCGGATCGGTGGTGGTCGATGCGGTGTGGCGCGTGCCGAACCCGACCATCGCGGTCACATCGGCCTTGAGGCGGGTGGCGGAGGGCGCGGGAAGCGCGGCGGCGGCTGCGGCGAGCAGCGGGAGGGCGAGGATCGGCATCGGCGTCACCGTGGCGGCTTCGGCCGGGGAGCTCAAGCGGGGAGTGTTGGATTCGCTTGGTTTAGCCCTTTGCCGCCGTCATCTCCCGCCGCCGTCAGCTGAGCCGGTCGATCGCCTCGCTGGTCAGCGACCCCGGGATGATCATGACCGGCACGGGCAGCGCACCCGCATCGGTGCCGGAAAAATGCGCGATCAGCGCACCCGGCGCACCGCTCGCCGCGGCGCCGAGCACCAGCGCGGCAATATTGGGGTTGGCAGCGATCATCTCGCGGATGATCTTGGGGCCTTCGCCCTCGCGCACGGTGATCGACGGGCGCAGATCCGATTCCTCAATCAGCGTGCCCGCCGCAGCCGCGACGAGGCCCTCGGCGTGGAGCCGCGCCTCCTCCTCGATCGTCGCCTGGACACCGCCGAACGCGATGAATTCCTGCGGCGGAATCAGCGTGAGGATCTCGACGCCGCCGCCGGTCTTCACCGCGCGTCGCGCCGCGAAGCGCAACGCGATACCGGCCTCGGGCGACTCGTCGATGACCACCAGATAGACACGCATCATATTCCCCTGTTTATCGGGCTTAGGTGCCGTGCAGATGCGGTTCGCGCAAGGGGAAGGCGGCTTCGCGGGGTTGACCCGGACGGGCGGGGGCGCGAGTAGGCATGCCGTTACGTAACGCCCTGGGGACCTCCATGTCGATCGAGATCAAAATGCCTGCCCTGTCGCCGACCATGGAGGAGGGCACCCTCGCCAAATGGCTGGTGAAGGAAGGCGATACGGTGAAGTCCGGCGACATCATGGCCGAGATCGAGACCGACAAAGCGACGATGGAATTCGAAGCGGTCGACGAAGGCGTGATCGCCAAGATCCTGGTGGCCGAGGCGACCGACAATGTGAAGGTCGGCACCGTCATCGCGATCCTGGCCGAGGAAGGCGAGGATGCGTCCTCGGTGTCCGCGCCGACCAAGAGCGAGACGCCCGTCCCCGCGGCCAAGGAATCGGAGGCCAAGCCTGATCCCAAGGATCCCAACGACACCGGCAGCGAGGCCAAGCCCGTCGCCCGGACCGAGACGTCGGCCGAGGATCATGGTCGTCCCGCCGATGCGGGCGCCGCATCCGAGTCCAAGCCCGATTCGAAGCCCGCCAGCGGTGATCGTGTGAAGGCGAGCCCGCTCGCCCGCCGCCTCGCCGCCGACAAGGGGATCGACCTTGGTTCGGTGTCGGGTTCGGGGCCGAAGGGTCGCATCGTCAAGGCTGATGTCGACAGCGCGAAGCCCGGGGCCGCACCTGCCGCCGCGACCGAAGCCGCCGCACCGGCCGCCTCCGCTGCCGCGCCAGCACCCGCAGCCAAGCCCGCGGTCGTGCCGGATATCCCGCACGAGTCGACCAAGCTCAGCAACGTGCGCAAGACGATCGCGCGCCGCCTGACCGAATCGAAGCAGACCGTTCCGCACATCTACCTGACCGTGGACGTGCGTCTCGACGCGCTGCTCAAGCTGCGCGGCGAGCTGAACAAGAGCCTCGAAGCGCGCGGCGTGAAGCTGTCGGTCAACGATCTGCTGATCAAGGCGCAGGCCGTCGCGCTGATGCAGGTCCCGACCTGCAACGTGATGTTCACGCCCGACCAGCTGATCAGCTTCCAGCGCGCCGACATCTCGGTTGCGGTCAGCACGCCGTCGGGTCTGATCACGCCGATCATCGTCGGTGCGGACACCGCCTCGCTGTCGTCGATCTCGACGCAGATGAAGGACCTCGCCGCCCGCGCACGCGACGGCAAGCTGAAGCCCGAGGAATATCAGGGCGGCACCGCCTCGATCAGCAACATGGGCATGTTCGGCATCACGCAGTTCGACGCGGTCATCAACCCGCCCCAGGCGATGATCCTCGCGATCGGTGCAGGCGAGAAGCGTCCGTACGTGATCGGCGACGAGCTCACCGTGGCGACCGTGATGTCGGCGACCGGTAGCTTCGACCACCGCGCGATCGACGGCGCGGACGGTGCGCAGTTCATGAAGGCGTTCAAGCATCTGGTCGAGAACCCGCTGGGCATGCTGGCGTAATTCGAAAGACATGGACTCCGCCTCCCCCACGCCGTTCGTGCTGAGCGAAGTCGAAGCACCCCCTGCGCGTGCCCTTCGACTTCGCTCAGGGCGAACGGATGTGGTGGGCGGTGCTGTTTCGTCATGACCAGGACGCTCATCGAGATCCTGCATATCCTCGTCGGGCTCGGCGTCGCGGTCGCGATCACCTGGGCGGCGGCCTGGTCCTATCCGCTCGGGCAGGACGTGATCTGGTGGTGCGGGGCGGCGGCGATGGTCGTGACCGTGATCATGGGAATCGGGCCGCTGCGGCAGGCCCGCATCCTCGACCGACAGAGCAGCAGGAGCCACGCGTGACCGACCTGCCCCCCGACAAGGCGCCGACGATCCGCGTCACCGCGATGCCTGCGGATGCCAACCCTTACGGCGACATCTTCGGCGGATGGCTGATGGGGCAGATGGATCTGGCCGCCGGTTCGGTCGCCTCGCGCCGCAGCGGCGGGCGTGCGGTGACCATTGCGGCGGACGCCATGAAATTCCACATGCCCGTCGTCGTCGGCGACGAGGTGTCGGTCTATGCCGAGCTGATCGCGGTCGGCCGCACGTCGATGACGATCGAGGTCGAGGCATGGCGCCGCGCGCGGCACAGCAACGATAGCTGCAAGGTGACACAGGCGCGCTTCATCTTCGTCGCGGTCGGCGACGACCGCAAACCGCGGCCCGTGCCGCCCGCTTCCAACTGATTCACTTGAAGGACTCTCCACGTGGCTGACACCTATGATCTGGTCATCCTTGGTTCGGGCCCCGGCGGCTATGTCGCGGCAATCCGCGCGAGCCAGCTCGGCCTCAAGGTCGCGATCGTCGAGCGCGAGCGCCTGGGCGGCATCTGCCTCAACTGGGGCTGCATCCCGACCAAGGCGCTGCTGCGCACGTCGGAAATCTATCACTATATGCAGAATGCCGAGAGCTATGGCCTGAAGGCGGACAATGTCGGCTTCGACCTCGCCAAGGTCGTCGACCGCAGCCGCAAGGTCGCGGGCCAGCTGAATGCGGGCGTGAAGGGCCTGATGAAGAAGAACAAGGTGACCGTCGTCGAAGGCGTCGGCACCGTGACCGCAAAGGGTAAGCTGAGCGTCAAGCAGGGCGACAAGACCGTCGAGCTCGCAGCCAAGAACATCATCGTCGCCACCGGCGCCCGTGCGCGCGACCTGCCGTTCGCGAAGGCCGACGGGAAGACGATCTGGACCTATCGCCACGCGATGGTGCCAACCGAGATGCCAACCAAGCTGCTGGTCATCGGATCGGGCGCGATTGGTGTCGAGTTCGCCAGCTTCTACAACGACATGGGCGCCGACGTGACGATCGTCGAGATGCTCCCGCGGATCCTGCCGGTCGAGGACGAGGAGGTCTCCGCGTTCATGAACAAGGCGCTGACCAAGCAGGGGATAAAGCTCCTGACCGGCACCGGCCTCGAAGGCCTCGCGCCATCGGGCGGCGGCGTCACCGCGAAGATCAAACACAAGGACGGCAAGGTCGTCGAGGAGACGTTCAGCCACGCGATCGTCGCGATCGGCATCGTCCCCAACACCGAGAATATCGGGCTGGAAGCGCTCGGCGTCGAGACCGACCGCGGGCACATCAAGACCGACGGCTATGGCCGCACCAATGTCGACGGCATCTGGGCGATCGGCGACGTCACCGGCGCGCCGTGGCTCGCGCACAAGGCTAGCCATGAGGGCATTATCGCGGTCGAGAAGATCGCCGGCGGTTCGCCGCACCAGATGGACAAGGCCAACATCCCCGGCTGCACCTATTCGCGCCCGCAGGTCGCGAGCGTCGGCATGACCGAGGCGAAGGCCAAGGAAGCCGGCTATGAGTTAAAGGTCGGCAAATTCCCGTTCATCGGCAACGGCAAGGCGATCGCGCTCGGCGAGGCCGAGGGTTTCGTGAAAACGGTGTTCGACGCGAAGACCGGCGAGCTGCTCGGCGCGCACATGGTCGGCGCGGAAGTCACCGAGCTGATCCAGGGCTATGTCGTCGCACGCCAGCTCGAGACGACCGAGGCCGAGCTGATGGAAACCGTGTTCGCGCACCCGACGCTCAGCGAGATGATGCACGAGAGCGTGCTCGGCGCCTACGGCCGCTCGATCCACTACTGAGCCCGACCGCGTGACGTCACCCGCGCTTCGGCGCGGCCGGTGGCGGCACCGTTTACGATGCGGCGCGCGATCAGACCGATCGTGCGCCGTTTTGCCGTCGCCACGAGGGGATAAGCGTCCCGACCAAAATGGACCAATGAATCGACTTGCCGTTTATCGATAGGCCCCATATCGTTTTGCAATATGCAGGCGGGGGCGGCGATGAGGAGGGATCGGGTTCTTTGGGGGGCGACGGGGCTGCTTCGGCTGATGCTCGTCCTTAATATCGTCTGCGCCGCGGTGTTCGCGCTGGCGTTGCTGCTGTCCTGGCCGATGCAGGGCATGCTGAGCGCGCGGCTGACGCATAAATACGGCGGGATGCTCGATCTGGACCAAGCGGTGCTGGCGATCCGCATGATGCTGTTCGTCGGCATTGCCGGCGGCGTCGCGCTGCATCCGATCTTCTCGAATCTGCTCCGCATCGTCGCGACGGTCGAGGCGGGGGATCCGTTCG
>NZ_JPJC01000041.1:74273-77541 GCF_000733135.1 Sphingomonas sp. FUKUSWIS1 | reverse complement strand
CCGGTGCCCGGCGTCACCTGTCATCCACCACGCTGATCCCACGCGATCCTTTTTCAACAGTCTCGGTCCGGTTATGACACCAGCAGCGTTACGGGCTAGAAGACGAAACAGGAAACGTGTCGGCGTGATCAGTCGGGGATCAGTGCCCAACCACGCAGCTGCAAAGTCGCCATAGTCGTCAGCGCTGACACGTCGGTTTCGACACTCTTTTCTACGGTAGCGGGGTCGATCCCGTTTCCAATAAGAGCCTGGCTACATACCCGAACGGACACGCCCGCCTTTTTCAACGCTTCAATCAAGGCACGGTTGGGGTTCGCAGCTACTCCCGTCTTTGTCGCATAAGCGCGATCTTCGGTAACGATGGGCGTCGCTGGACCGTGGACAATCACGACGACATCGCCATGTTCTGGACGAACGCCATCGTTGCCCAGCAGGTTCAGAAAGCGAGCGACCTTCTCCAGCGATGGATTGATCTTGTCCGGCGTTGCCGCGGCCTTGGTCACATTAAACATCACACGATAGCGCAAGTTGCGATCGGGCCGTTCCACAGCACCTTCGATGGGTGTGATTGCGCCATATCCCGGTATAACCGCCTGCCCAGACACGCTGGCTAAAGCACTGACGCCGCTCATAAGTGACAAGCATCCTGCAAGAGCAATGATCGGGATACGCATCCGCTTCTTCCTTCTTCAGCCAAAATGATCAGCCAACTTTCGCAAAAACGGCCGCGCCAATGTTTTGGGGTCGAACCACGGACGGCGTCTCGCGCGATCGCACTAGGCGGGGGGCCGGGGCCGTTTGGGGAACCGACAGGTCGTCGGCTCCGAACATCGCCTCCAGGGTTCGCACGCACAGTGCGGCTGTCTCGTCGGCAAGACGGTAGTAAACCTGTTTGGCCTCCCGCCTGGTCTTAACGAGATCGGCGCGCCGCAGTTCGGCAAGCTGCTGGCTGAGCGCCGGTTGAGTCACGCCAGTGGCAGCCTCGATGTCCGCCACCTGACGTTCCCCGCCCAACAGATAGGACAGAATCATGAGCCGCTGAGGCTGCGCGAACACGCGCAGCTTCTCGACCGCGACGTCAGCAAGCGCGCGGGACTGGTGTATCGCCGTCACCGGTCGGCCTTCGTCTGGTGAAACCAGTCGGCTCCCGCGCTGCCCGGCAAGGCAGGAGGCAGCAGCACGTCGTCACCCGGCTGCCAGTCAGCGGGCGTGTAAGCCTCGCCATCAGCTGAACGCTGCAATGCCCTTACGGTGCGCAGCATCTCGTCGACAGACCGACCAACATTCATCGGATACCAGCTAAGCGCGCGGATGATGCCTTCAGGATCAATGAAGTAAGTTGCACGCACCGTTGAGGCATCGCCGGCCTGCTCGTCGAGCATGCCGTAGGCATACCCAACCGCCATCGAGGGATCCTCGATTACCGGAAATGGCACCTCGACACCAAAAACGTCGTAGATCGCGCGAAGCCAGGCGACATGAGAGTAGAGGCTGTCGACCGACAGCCCCAACAATACGCAATCCAACTGCTCGAATTGAGGGGCCGCTTTAGCCAATGCCACGAACTCGCTGGTGCAAACCGGCGTGAAGTCGGCAGGGTGCGAGAAGAACACGACCCAGCGCCCACGATACTGATCCAGCGCAATCTCGCCCTGCGTGGTGCGGGCGGTGAAGTTCGGGGCTGCATCCCCGATGCGCAGCGAGCGCGGCATGTTCGCATCCATCTTTTCCATTCTTCTTAAATGGCACGAACACCCCGTTGACGCAATACGGTTACATAACTACATAAACCGTGAGGTTGACCAAATGGAGACGGTCATGGACCCGGTTTTGAGCGAAGCCAACGCCCAGATCAGACGCGCAAAAGCGGCCGGATCGCCGGTCGTTCAGTCCTTTTTCGATGAACCTACCAACACAGCGACCTACGTCGTTTGGGACGTGGCGACGAAAAAGGCTGCGATCGTCGACAGCGTCCTCGATTTTGACGCCGCGGCTGGCCGGACCAAAACCGCGTCGGCGGATGCAGTGATCGCTTACGTGCGGGATCAGGGACTGACGGTCGATTGGCTGCTGGAAACCCATGCACATGCCGATCACCTGTCTGCGGCACCGTATCTTCAGCAGGCGCTTGGCGGGCAGCTCGCGATCGGTCGTGAGATCATCCGGGTCCAGAACGTATTTGGCAAAATCTTCAACGCCGGCACCGATTTTGAGCGCGACGGTTCCGAGTTCGACCGGCTGTTCGAGGACGGCGACCGCTTTGCCATCGGCAACATCGACGCCATTGCGCTGCATGTGCCCGGCCATACGCCGGCGGACATGGCCTATGTCATTGGCGACGCAGTCTTCACTGGGGATACGCTCTTCATGCCCGATTACGGCACCGCGCGGGCGGACTTTCCTGGTGGCGACGCACGCCAGCTATTCCGCTCGATCCGCCGGCTCATGCAGCTGCCGGACGAGACGCGCCTGTTCCTCTGCCACGACTACAAGGCGGTGGGGCGCGACGAATATGTCTGGGAAACGACTGTAGGCGCGCAGCGTGTCGGCAACGTCCATGTCCATGAAGGGGTCAGCGAAGACGACTTCGTCGCAATGCGGACCAGTCGCGACGCGACCTTGTCGATGCCCAAGCTCATCCTGCCCTCGATCCAGGTGAACATGCGCGGTGGTCATCTGCCGGAGCCGGAAGTCAACGGCACCCGCTACCTCAAGATTCCGCTGGATGCGCTGTGATGCCGGGCTTTCCCCATGCCATGCCATTCGAAGGCTTCATCGGCGGGCTGATGATCGGTGTCGCCGCGGCGATCATGCTGCTCGGAAACGGCCGCATCGCCGGAGTCAGCGGCATGTTCGCAAGGGTTTTGGGTCTTTCCGCTGGAGGCCCACCATGGGCAATCGCGCTGTTTTTCACCGCAGGTCTGCCTTTGGGCGCGGGTATTGTTGCAGCCAGCTTAGGCGTGAAGGCCAGCTTTCCGACATCGCTTTCGCTGATCGCCGTCGCCGGTCTGATCGTCGGTATCGGAACACGGCTCGGGTCCGGGTGCACCAGTGGTCACGGCGTATGCGGCCTGTCTCGCCTGTCGCCCCGGTCCATCGCCGCGACCGCTACGTTCATGGCAACCGGCGTCGTCACGGTCACGATCATGCGTCTGTCCGGGGTACTACAGTGATGCGCCAGAACCTCATTTCACTCGCCAGCGGGACGCTGTTCGGCGCCGGCCTTGTTGTCTCCGGAATGATCGATCCGGCGCGCGTACGGGCGTTC
>NZ_JPJC01000041.1:0-74174 GCF_000733135.1 Sphingomonas sp. FUKUSWIS1 | reverse complement strand
GTGGGACCCAACCCTGGCGTTCGTCATGGCAGGCGCTATCCTGCCGATGGCGATAGCATGGTTTGTCGTGCGGCGTCGCTCGACCCCGATTGCGGCTGAACAGTTCTATACGCCAGCCACCTCGCCGATCGACCGGCACCTCATCGGCGGTGCGGCCTTGTTCGGCATAGGCTGGGGCATCGTCGGATTGTGCCCAGGTCCTGCCATTGCCGCACTGGCGATCCAGCCTCTGCCGGCACTGATCTTCATCGCTGCAATGGCCCTCGGCGCTGCCGTCCACCGCTTTGCATTCACTTCCCGCCGTTCGGCCTGATCAGACAGGAGACATCACATGGCTTTCAAGCAGATCACCTCGTCCTTCTCTGCCGCCCCCCAGCTGACGCAAGCCGACCTCGCCGCTGCCGCGCAGGCAGGATATCGCTCGATCATCTCAAGCCGCCCGGACGGCGAGGAGGCGGGCCAGCCAAGCGCGGAAGTAATGGCTCGATTGGCCAGCGAACACGGTCTCGCGTGTGCGCATGTTCCAATCGTACCGGGCAAAGCGACTGACGCCGATGCGGATCGCATGAAGGAGGCGCTGGCCACGCTGCCACAGCCGATGCTCGGCTTCTGCCGCAGCGGGACGCGCGCGGCGACATTGTGGGCATTGGCCGAGGCCGATCGCGCCGATTCGGCGACGATCATCGGCCAGGCAAAGGCAGCCGGGTACGACCTTGCCGATCTGACGCCTGCGCTGAAGCGCCGTTCCGAGAGGGTGGATCAATGACCTACGACATCGTCATCATTGGGGGCGGTGCCGCCGGCATCGCGACCGCCTCCAGCATTCTGAAGCGCAACGCCAAGGTGACGATCGCGGTCGTCGATCCCGCCACGGACCACTATTACCAGCCTGGTTGGACGATGGTCGGAGCCGGCGTCTTCACGCCCGAGCAAACTCGGAAGGCCGAAGCCGATGTGATGCCTAAGGGCGTCCGGTGGATACGATTGCCCGCGATCACCATCGACCCCGACCGCCACGCGATCCAGCTCGGAGACGGAAGCTCCATTGATTATCACGTCCTGATTGTAGCGCCCGGGCTGCGCTTGGCGTGGGAGAAGATCGAGGGGCTACCAGAGGCCCTTGGCCGCAACGGTGTCACCTCAAACTATCGCTATGACCTGGCGCCCTACACCTATCGGCTCGTCAAGGAATTGCAGCGGGGGCGTGCGCTGTTTTCGCAGCCACCAATGCCGATCAAGTGCGCCGGCGCACCGCAAAAGGCCATGTATCTCTCATGTGATATCTGGCGAGGCTGCGGCGTCCTCCCCGCGATCGATGTTGAGTTCCACAACGCCGGCGCCGCCCTGTTCGGGATTCCGACCTACGTCCCGGCGCTGATGGAATATGTCGAGAAGTACGGCATCGATCTCAGGCTTGAATCCAACCTTGTCGCAGTCGACGCCGATCGTCGTGTCGCCACGTTCGAGCGCAAGCAGGACGGCGTCTCCGAGAGGATCGAACGCCCGTTTGACATGCTCCACGTCGTTCCGCCCCAAGTGTCGCATGCCGTCGTCGCCAATAGCCCGCTCGCGGCCGCGAACGGCTTTGTCGAGGTCGACGAGACTACGCTGCGGCACAAGCGATTTGAAAACGTCTTTGGCCTTGGCGATGCCGCTGGGACCAGCAACGCCAAGACGGCCGCTGCTGCTCGCGTCCAGGCGCCGGTAGTCGCGGTCAACGCGCTGGCCGCGCTCGACGGCAGCCCCCCCGTTGCCGACTATAATGGTTACGGCTCATGCCCTCTCACGGTCGAACGCGGTAAGATCGTCCTCGCCGAGTTTGGCTATGGCGGAAAGCTGCTGCCCAGCTTCCCATCCTGGCTGCTGGACGGAACGCGACCCACGCGCGCCGCCTGGTTCCTGAAGGAGCGGATGCTTCCCCCGATCTATTGGCAGGGCATGCTGAAGGGCCGCGAGTGGATGGCCGCCCCGCATAAAATCGGCAAGGCAGCATGACTCTCGAACCGATCCAGTATCTGCTTGGCACCCTTTCGGGCAGCCTGGTCGGATTTACCCTTGGCCTTGTAGGAGGCGGGGGCTCGATCCTCGCCGTACCGCTAATGGTGTATCTGGTGCGCGTACCCGATGCGCACCTTGCAATCGGCACGAGTGCGTTTGCCGTAGCAGCCAATGCCGCGACCGGTCTGATCGGCCATGCCAAGGCTCATACCGTAAAATGGCGGTGCGGGGGCCTGTATGCCACAGCGGGCGTCATCGGCGCGCTGCTAGGGTCCACCGTCGGCAAAGCCGTCGATGGCGGCAAGCTGCTCTTTCTGTTCGCGCTCGTCATGGTCGTCGTCGGCGTCCTGATGCTTCGCGGGCGGGGTGATGCAGGTAATCCCGGTGCGGAATGCAACCGGGAGAAGGCACCCAAGGTGCTGGGCTACGGCCTTGGGACGGGCTTGTTCTCAGGGTTCTTCGGCATCGGAGGTGGCTTTCTGATCGTTCCGGGCCTGATCGGATCGACGGGCATGCCGATCCTTAACGCTGTCGGCACGTCGTTGATTGCTGTCACCGCCTTCGGCCTGACGACCGCTGCTAATTATGCATTCTCCGGGCTGGTCGACTGGCCGCTTGCCTTCGTCTTCATTGGCGGCGGGGTCGTCGGCGGGTTGATCGGCACACGCATCGCCAAGCGCCTTGGCTCGGGCGGAACGCTTACCACCGTCTTCGCGGTGCTGATCTTCGTCGTGGCAGCTTACATGCTCTGGAAGAGCGCCGGCGCGTTTCTCTGATGGGAAGCGCGATTGCCATCGGACCGCTTATGATGGCGGTCGATCGTGGATTGGCGGTACTGTGCGTCGCCGTGTTCCTGGGGCTCACGACCGTGGCAGGGCGGTTCCGCTTCCCGCAAGTGTCTACGGTTACGACCGGTGCCATCGTCGCTGGACTGGTGGCGGCGCGGATCGGCTATGTCGCGGCACATTGGGCAAGCTATGTCGAAGCGCCGCTATCCATTTTCGCCGTCTGGCAGGGTGGCTTCTCTGCGATGGCCGGCATCGTTGGTGTTGCCGCAACGCTGGCCTTCCAGCTTGGCCGAACACGCGCCTTGGCGGTGGGCTGGGGGGCGTTGGCAATAGCGGGTGGCCTGTGGTTCACGCTCCAGGCGCTTATCCCGCCCGTGACCTATGGCCCCTTCCCCTATCATTTAACGTTGACGACGCCGTCCGGCGCTCCTCTCCCGCTTGCACGTTTCCGAGGCCGCCCCTTCGTGGTCAATCTATGGGCGACATGGTGCGGGCCGTGCCGGCGCGAGCTGCCGATGCTCGACGCCGCGGCAACGCGCAATCGGGATGTGCCGATCCTGCTCGCCGATCAGGGTGAGTCACCAGCAATCGTCACCGGGTTTCTTACCCGTGAAGGCATCGGCGTGAACAATGTCGCGCTCGATCCTTCCCGTAGGCTTTCTCAAGCCTTCGAGGTGGCTGGTTACCCGCAACCGCCTTCGTCGCTGCGGACGGCACGATCATGCAGCTTCAGTTCGGCGAGCTGTCGCGCGCCGCCCTCGCCGATGGGATCGATATGGCAAGGAAACACCGATGAACCGACGCAACCTTCTCTGTCGCAGCTTTCTGGCGTTGCTCACCGTCGCCGTGCCGACAGTGCCAGCAGTTGCGCAGCAACCCGATCTGTCGCGTAAGGCGGTCGTCGACGATCCCGTCGCTCCGAAGCGTGTCGGCCAAGCCTATGACGTCACCGTCGTTGAATTTTCCGACTATAATTGCCCGTATTGCCGGCGAATGGAGCCGGTGCTGAACGCGCTTGTCGCGGCCGATCCGAAGGTACGGATCGTCTATCGTGACTGGCCGATCTTTGGCCCTGCATCCCGGGAAGCCGCACGGGCTGCGGTCGCAAGCCAGTGGCAGGGCAAGCATGCTGCCTTTCATGAGGCGTTGCTGACCTCGCCGGCACGGCTCGACAGTGCCGGGATCAAGGCCGCTGCCGCGAAAGCAAAGATGGACTGGCCACGTCTGCAACGCGATCTGAAGACGCGCGGCGCAGAAATCGATGCGCTTCTCGCACGCACCAACGCTATCGCTCGAGCGATCGGGTTCAACGGAACACCTGCGCTGATCGTCGGCTCGCAAGTGGTGGCCGGCGCGGTTGATCTGCCGACGCTACGCCGGCTTGTCGCAACGGCGCGCAGCAAGCCTCAGGTGCATTAAATATGCCAGAGCCGCTCAATCGCAGGCAGGCAGTCGGGCTTGGAGCCGTCGTCGTGACTGGCTGGGCAGCCGGACAGGTGCTGCGACGCACAGCGCCGATCGGTCGCGACGTTGGTCCGACCGCTGACCAGATTCTGGCAGGCAGCGGTTCGCCTGAATACGGCCCTGCCAATGCAACGCTGCGACTTGCCGTGTTCACCGATTATCGTTGCCCGGCCTG
The DNA here is from genome assembly GCF_000733135.1 of Sphingomonas sp. FUKUSWIS1. Classification (NCBI taxonomy): domain Bacteria; kingdom Pseudomonadati; phylum Pseudomonadota; class Alphaproteobacteria; order Sphingomonadales; family Sphingomonadaceae; genus Sphingomonas; species Sphingomonas sp. FUKUSWIS1. Next base: position 69,749 of record NZ_JPJC01000041.1, on the reverse strand, counting down.
TCGTCACGCCTTCCCCGCAATGGAAGAGGCGGTGCGACACGATGGCAAGGTTCGGGTTATCTACAAGGACTGGCCGATCTTCGGTCCGCCGTCCGAACGCGCCGCGAGCGTTGCACTCGCCTGTGCCGAACAGGGCATCTACCCAGCCGTTCATCGCCAGCTGATGACCGACAGTCGTATGATCGACGACGACATGCTCAGGGACATTGTCACCGGCGCTGGCGGGGACTGGCTGCGCGCGACGACCTGGCTTGCTGCGCATGGACAGGCTGTCGCGGCACGCCTGCGGGCGAACGGCCGGGAGGCCTATTCGATCGGTTTGGCCGGCACCCCGGGCTTTCTTGCCGGACGCATGCTGGTGATGGGCGCAATCGAAGCGGGTGATTTTGAACGGTTGTTCGCGCGGGCGCGGACGGAAAGCTAACAGAGCGAGAGGATGAAAACATGATCGAGTATGAGCACGATGGCATGACCGTTGCGTCGCTCCATGACGAACACACTGGCAGCTTCCAATATGTTGTCATCGACGAGACCACGAAGACGGCTGCGATCATCGACCCGGTCATGGATTTTGATCCGCGCGCCGGTGCGACCGCGACCCGCAACGCCGATCTAATCCTCGACTATGTACGTGAGAAGGGGCTGACTGTTGAATGGGTGCTCGACACCCACCCCCATGCCGATCACTTCTCAGCGGCTCCGTACCTCGCCAGCAAGACCGGTGGCAAAACCGCGATCGGCAACAAGGTCGTGGAAGTGCAGAAGCTGTGGCGGGACATCTACTGCCTGCCCGATCTTGCCGTCGACGGCACCCAGTGGGACCGGTTGTTCGTGGATGGTGAACGTTTTGGGATCGGCACGCTCGATGCTTATGTCATGCTGTCGCCGGGCCATACGCTTGCTTCGATTACTTATGTCGTCGGTGACGCCGCGTTCGTTCACGACACGCTGATGGTCCCCGATAGCGGCACAAGCCGGGCAGACTTCCCGGGTGGTGATGCTCATGCGCTGTGGCGCTCGATCCGCGCCATCCTCGATCTGCCACCCGAAACCGCAACCTATGTCGGGCATGACTATGGCAAGGATGGCCGGGACGTACTCGGTCACTCGACCGTCGCCGATCAGCGTCGCGACAACATTCATGTTCACGATGGCATCGACGAAGCCGAGTTCGTCGCAACCCGTGAGAAACGCGACGCATCGCTCCCACTACCCGACCTGATGCTCACCGCGCTTCAGGTGAACATACGTGGCGGCCGACTGCCAGATGCCGACGAATGTGGGACGGCGTTTCTCAAAGTGCCTTTGAACCGGTTTGGGCCTGCTGTCTTGTAACTTGGGCCAAGCTAGAGCGGCTTAAATTTTCGGTGTCAGGATCGACCGAGACCAGACGTGCCGGCTTTGGATGCTCCGCACCTAAACGCTTGCAGGTCGTAGACATTGGTCAAGTTCGAGACACTTTAGGCTTTTGGAACGGAACTAGGGCTAGTCACAGACGATAATTCTGCCATCTTTCTCAGATGATAATTCTGTACAGCGTACTTGCGGTCGTCTGGGGCCTCCCAATTGCTATCATACTGGCAACCTCAGTCGGCTATGGCGTTTCCCCTCGCTTCGCTGAATTTATGCGAACACATCTAGGGTTCTGACAACAGCATCACGTGCCGTGAGCCGGTTATCGATAATGCACGAAGACATCGGCTGTCTGTTTTTGCGTCGACTTGGGAAACAGCCGTTCTGGCTGTACCGCGGAAACGCTCAGTCCGCCTGCCGGAGCTGTAGAGCAGACTGTTCAGACCCACGGATCGGCGTTTGGGGCGGGCAGGTCTGCGCAGGCAGCAACGTGGCAATTCTTGCTCGAGTTAAAAACGGCCTGTATCACCGCGAGATTGCAGTTCTGAAATGCGCTTGCGACGTAGACGGCTCTCTGCGAGGCAGACCTAAGAGCCCGCTGACCCAAGACAGTGAGAGCTCGGCATCCCGCTCGCGACATCAAGCGTGTCACACAAGCGGGCGGGGTGCTTTACGAATATTCAACTATCAAGCGTGTAGCCAAAAACTGAGGCTATGGCCTTCAGTACCGCGTACCTTTTTAGCGCCTCGCCATGTTTTTTCGCACAGCCACGCGGGGCGCTTTCGCTTGATCGAACTAGCGCGTGTGGCCATTAACACCTTCTTTACCATAAGGTTGTATCAACAATCGTCTTGAAGAAATTCGTCGAGCGCTTGTGCATTGATGATGATTATCAATGAGGTGCAGCATGAATGCCTCCCACCGATCGAACTTCCCTGTGGCGCACTCTGCGGCCCACACTATGGTTAGTCGGTACGGGGTGGATGCTGCGTTCGTCGCCCAGCGCGAAGTCGATGCCAAGATTGAGCGCGGAGACCTCCAGGGGGCACTCGAACTTGATCAAGTACGCCGTGAACTTCTGGATCTCATCATAGATATAGAGCCTCCTGCGCATTACTGACCTACCGACGAATGAATTCGTGAAATTGTCCAATTCTCTTTTGCGCGCCGGGTGTTTGAGCGAACACCTGCTCGCTGGCGACGGCGGGACGAATCAGCGAGGCATGGCAGGCGGACTACAACACCGTGCGTGTCAACAGCACTCCTGCCAGGATGGCACTCGGCAACTCTACGACCCGCCCCGCCACGGGCATTTGGAAAACGCGCGAAGTTATCCGCGGCCGGGCAACATCCGCGGCGTCAAAGAGCAAGCGGACCGTGGTGCCGAAGAAGCGGCAAAGTCGGGCTTACTCAGTAAGCGCCAAAGTGCCGGCGAGACGCCTGCTAAATGCAGCGAATTCCAAGCTTGTGACCATTGGTCCTCAGTCGATTGCACACTCGGGTCGCAGCTAGGCTAGGGTGAGGCGGAGGTTCTGGCTGACGGTCCATATCGCAGGCCACTCGCCTGGAACGTCGCTTCTAGCCTAAAGATGAGGGTGGTCTGCCCTACTCTCACCACGATCCGTTTATGCGAACGGCTACGGGGGCTTTGATACATCACCACTCGAGCAGAGAGTAAGAAACCCGCCAATTCCAGTTAATGCGGCTTTCACCGTATGGAATTACAATTACGAAATAGAGTTCCTGCATAAGTCCCCTTGTCGAAAGACAAACACTTTTAACGCGGGGGGTTCATATGCGCTACTGGCCTATCGGTAAGCCCATCAGGGCTTAATAGTGTCAACAGCCTGAGCAGCTATCATCTTACTGCCGCATTTTGCAGGGGATAGCGCAATGCGTCACTGAAACAGTGGTAAGGCTCGCAGAGGCTGCTGACTGATACCTTTGTTTTTAACCTAACATATCCAATACGCGATATTGGAATACCGCAAAGCTCGATAACGGCTAAGCTCGAAAATGCCCGGCTTTCCAAGCCGGGCATCTTTTTGCCGTCAAGACCTGGTCATGTCCTTTACCGGCATCTCAAAAGTAAAGGCCCGAGGAACAAGCCCAAGCACTTTTACGGCCTTTCGCATTGCTTCGTTATGCGTCGATATCGTGAAGTGGATTTCCGTGAACCACCCGTTTAGGTGAGTCTTCCGAAACCGCGAAAGTACGGCAGCAAAGGCTGCAGGAGCAGTAGGCGAACCCCAGGCAAACGTGATTGTGAGCGTTCGATCATCATGGTCCTCGCCCCAATTAATACCGCCAACGCAAGTTCCGCTTTCATCAAAAGCCAGAATTGCGGGATGGTCCCATTTGCATGGTGGATATCTCAGCCAACCATTGCGCTGATGGTCGACACCCGCGGCGTAAGCAGCCCTCAGGCCTTCCTTGCTATGTGCGAGTTTGGTAACATGCTCCAAGCGTAGACTCATGTTATAGTTCTCCGCCCACGCTTGAACATCATGACCCCAAAATGGCGCACACCGGTGGCCATTACCAGTCCCAGCCGCGTACGTGGCTCTGCGTGGCTGTAGATCGATGGATGCCGATACCAGGACGTGTGCTCGGTACCTGACGGCGTCCATTCAGGCGCGTTCGCGATCTCGGGGTTTGAGCTGTTGGGCGCAGTATGGGCCATCCCGCTTGCCCAATTATCGATCGACAGCGCCCACCGCGCCACATGGACTCTTCGGCAAACCCATTGCGCCGGCGGTTAAACAAAAACAGCCGCCAACCTAGAGAGGTTGACGGCTGCCTTCACACAGCTGGCCACTGGGACCAGCTGTGAAATATGCTTAGGCGAATGCGATCTTCGCCTGGCGACGACGAACGCGCATCGATGCGCCAATCCCGCCGATACCAAACAGCATGATTGCCCAGGTACCAGCCTCGGGAACTGCTGCCGTCGGCTCGAAGGTCGCGGTGCCGGCATAGGAGCCGTTGCCACGCGACGTGCCGTTCACGACGATCTGGTTCGGCACACCCGAAGCGATCGAGACGTCGTTGAGCTCGAAGAACTCGGCGTTGCCGACAATGGTCTTCGTGGCTGCGACGCCGTTGATGAACACCGACAGGATGTCGAGATCGGTCGAGCTCGTCAGCCGCGTGGTGTTCGTGCTCAGCGTGCCGCTAGCCAGACCGGTCTGATCTATAATGAAGTTGAAGGTATCCTGGAAGGTGCCGGCAGCGATGCCCGAACGGCCGAAATCTGCCGAAACGGTACCATCGTTGATATCGCCGCGAACGGTGAATTCCGGATCGTTCGGGGTGAAGTCAACTGCATGAGCCGCTGGGGCCATCGCGAAGGCGGATGCGAATGCCATGGTCGAGATGAGTAGACGCTTCATGTTGGTTTCCTCGAGTTTGTCCTTAACGAAAGGATAACGGGGGCCATGGCGACACGCAAACCGCTCTATCGCAAAATCCGGCTATGACCTTGATAATGTCGACTTTCTGGAAAATCGTGCCTTTTCCGTCACAGACGACGCTACGGCGACCGCTCCCCGTAGGCTTTGGGCAAACTTTCCCTGCAAAAAGACCGGCTCAAGACGACCCCTGCGGGAATCGAACCCGTGCTTCAGGCGTGGAGCCGTAATTCGCTTCATTTTCAATAATGCTTGCCTGAACGCGCCTCAAAATCGGCGTCATGTTCAGGAATGGGTTGCGGCGCACGGGCCATCAGCGATGGTATACTGACGAGTCTGGTGAAGCGGCCTGAGCGTTACCGCAACTAAGCCAGTGCGACGTTTTCCGTATCAAAGCACGAACGTGCGGCTTTGACCACTCCACCCCTCCTCATCGAGATGGGGCTGTCAGGTTCGCCGCGGATCGTCATGTCGTGGCTTAGTGCTCGGAACGATCCGCTGCCACTGGCCGCTGATTGCCTACGGGAGAACCAGTATGCTGCGCACCTCGAGTCCTGAAGTTCTGAACATCTCAGCAGACGAGGGGGCGGGCTGTTCGATGGGCCCGGCCTTGCTCTCAAACTCGACATCGAAGCCGCGTAAGCTTTGTCCGATCAGTTGCTCTCCAGATGCGCCTTGGCCCGTCAGCAGCGGACAGTGTTCAGCCAGGCGCCCCACCCGGGCCTTCCTCGTCGGGGTGATGCGCTCGCGACATAGCCAGCGCATAAAAAGAGCCGCTTTCAGCCGCCTAGGGAAGGCGTGCCGCTTTCGATAGGTTTCTATCGAATGGCCGGGCGTGAATACGGGTGCTGTCCTGCTAATATAAAACAGTTTTTGGTTGATCAAATTCGCAGAATCGTCGGCTCCACCTCGACCAGATGGTCAGAGCGAGGCCGTAGGTGTTAAATTTATCAAAACTTCTGATGGTTTAGAAACTGGGCTGGCGCGATCGCGGCCACCCCTCGCGTTGGAGATGTCGGCCTTGCAACTGCAGGCGGTCGTTCCGAGGTGCCAGCGCTGCAAGGCCTTTAGTTTAGGCGCAGTCGCTTGCGGTATGCTCGCCCAGTCTTGCTGCACAGAAAGCCGGAAATCCAGACATTTCTTAGGTTCGGGGCAAGCCGTTCTTCGTGCGGGCAGTCAGATAGCTTGCCGTCGATAGTCTGGCCCGCGACCCGACCAGCTTCGAAAGTTTGCTCCATAATTCGATCAATGCCTTGCATGGCAAAGGAGGTAGAACCCAACCCCTTTCTACCGAGCGAACAAAGTTCCTTTCTACCGAATGAACTCAGCCCCAGACACCGGCCCTATCCTCATCCGGATGGTACGCGCGGGAGAATCGTACACCGGTCGATCCGCAGGCCAAGCCAGGCAGGGTGGCGGGCGTTTCGGAACATCGGGGACCAGGTTGGGTAGGAACGCCACCTACGAAGCGGATCCGGATGTCGGCTCCGCTTCCGTGCATTGCCTGAAAAACGGCGACCGTTTGGCTTTCCTTCATCCGCTTGCAGATCAGCAGCGCACGCTCGGCGCTGACATAGCCCAGATACATGCCGCGGTCACTGACGATGGCAGCGGCATTATCGTCGGGCCAGTTGGCCAACCTTAGACGCAACTCGACCGCGGGGGTTAAGCGCACCGGGCATACTGCCATAGCAAGTGTGTCATAAAGAGAATTGCAAGGGCGCGGTGGGTCTTTGCATCACGTTAAATCGAAAGTCTAAAATGCTATGATTTAACGGAGTTTTAGGCGTGCTAACGGATGACGGCCCTATGAACACCCATCGCGGCCCTGTGGCTGGTGCCGGCAAAGGTCGGCTTGATCGTAGGTATTCGAACCGAACGGCGATGAGTCTCCCAGCCGTGCTCATCACATCTCTTGCAGATGAGCATCCGGCTATTATCCAAAACGTGTCAACTTTGGGGTTCAAGCTCCGCTCGGAATACAGAGTTACGGTCGGACGGTTTCTTTCACTCAATATACCGGGGCTAACTGCCTACTCCGGATGGGTGGCGTGGTCGTATCTTGACCTATTTGGGCTTGATGTGGCTAACGCCATTCCGGAGCCGGTCATCGAGCACATCATCGCGATGGCGTTACAGGCCAGCGAGGGCGTTCACCATGAGGTCAAGCGCCGGAATCTCGACATTTGATGGCCCGGTCAGCCCCCATGAGTGATCGAGAGGTCTGGATACAGGCGGCCGCCATCCTGGCAGAACACGGCGAACATACCCCAGATTATATCGTCGATCAGATGGTCGCTGCCATCGGCGACCCTGTTGCCGTAAAGAATTGGCACGCATTTCCGCTGCAGTCGATGTTATTAAAGGCACGTGGGCATCTACTGCAAATTGCTGATCTCGGAATACGCTTCGGATGGTCGCAGATGTCGCACAATCCCGGTGAGGGAGGCCGTCACACTCTGGCTCTGGCCGATCTCGTTATCTTGCTACGCACCCTCCCAGAACATGACGAGCGGCCAGCGCTCGGGGCAATGATGCCAGAGGCACCGCAGAGCTAGGCGCACCGCTGGCGTGTCCACGCGACCGCTGACAGTCTCACTGAGCGTGGCTCACAGAACCTGGACCGCCAGATTGATTATGTGTCGTGTTTGATGATGCATTTGCCACGGCACCTATCAGGAACAGGCTTGTAAGGAGTCGATGTGACGGGACGGTGTCGCCTATGCACGAGCAATGATGAGGACGCGATGATCGAACACGTCGCGGCCTATATGTCAGGCAGCCGGATAGAGCGGCTCGAGGATCGGGCGCCATGGAAAGAGGCCAGCGCTACTTGGAAGGCCGCGTTTAGAGAAGTGGCTGTCGCTGCTTGGCAGGCACTCACGCTGCCAGCGGTATTTGGATCCGGTTACTTAACCCGACCGACGGACACTATCCTCCTGAGGATTCACTTGTCAGCCATTAACTATTTCTTAACCAGAAAAAACCGAGAATGTGTCAGCGAGCGGAGTCATTTCGATCGACATGACTTAGTGCGATACGATCCGAGGGCTCTATGCAGATCATTATTTATATCAGCAGAGCCAAGCAGAACTTTACGTCAGGTGATTTGGCCGACCTTCGCGACCTCGCTGATGCCAGAAACCGTTCTGAAGATATTACCGGTCTTCTCCTATCTGACGGTGCCCGCTTCATACAAGCGCTGGAGGGAGACGCTGCCGCAGTGCAGGCTGTGATGGATCGGATTGCTAAAGATTCGCGTCACGATAATATTAGCTACCTTAGGCCTATTACGACCAATTGTCGCCAATTCAGAAAATGGACAACCGAATATCTAGCTGAGAGAGACCTTGGCGAAGAAAGGGGATTCCTTGATCGTGTGATGAGACATGTCGCAGATGTTGAATGCGACTCGATAAAAGCGGTTTTTATTGGATTTGCCGCTCTTTCACTAAGTCGGCGATTGACATTCTAAATCCGACTCATGCAGTCCCTTGTTATCAGAAGGGCATATCTGATCTGTGGCTGTGAACGACATAAGAAGGTCAACGTAGACCAGTTCTTGGGGTCCGAGGCTGTGCCCTTGATGATCCGGTTCTTCCGGTGCGGGCGGCGGCAAGCGCCCGAAGACCGCGCGGCCTAGGGCGGCTGCATCGGGGCGCGCAGGCTCGACGACGAGCCGATCAATGAACCTGACCGAAAAGCGCTAACTGCCTTGGGACGAGGCGCTGCTGGACTATTATCGCACGTTCAGCCGCTCAGCTCGAGGCGTAGCTCGACAGCGTCGCCAGACGAGCAGAGCATACACGCCATACGGCGGTTGCTCTTTGCTATTGCGTTCGCTTGGGAAGTCAAAGCTGGCTGTGGCAGTCGTCAGTTCGTCCATTGGAAAGGTACGCCCCTAGAAGAGTGGCCAGCGCTCGCCGCCAACCGAGTTTGCGCGGCTGCCACTACCGTTCGCCATGTATTTTACCCCACCAGTAGCAGCGACATACGCTGCACGACTTGCCTGCTGAAAGTGGAGCACCTGCTGCCGGGGCACTGATGCGGCGTTTGGGTTGCCGAATGGCTGCTTTCAGATGGCGGATCTCCAACCCCAGCGTCTGACCCTGGGCGTACATCTGCCCGGCCGCTTTTGAGCGCCGACTGTCCGCCATGCAGTGTCGGAAAATCCACGATATTCGCCAATCGGGGTTGGCGACGGCGTTTTGCGGCGATCGGGAGGCTGCCGTCCGAAATCACCTGTTGTTGCACAGTTGTCATTACGACCGGGCTTTCCACACATTTGACTAGGGTATGACGATCATGGGAAGAATTACGGCCCGACCGCTTTAGGGACGCTCAGATTGCGCGAGTGGCCGTTTGTTCACCTCGAATTGCGGGCGTACGCGCCCGTATTTCGGCTATCAATGCTCATAAATAGCCAATCCCGTAGCAGGCATTATGACAGTGGCCTCTGAGACCTGTGAGTCGACGCCGAAAGTGGAAACTGGTAGATCTTTGCGAAGCCATTGAGTCTGCGTCGAAGCTTTACAGGGGCTGGTATACCAAACAGCGCTGATCGGCACTCCTGTATTAGTGCGGGGCATCTAATTATATGACCGCGTTGCGATATCTGCGGCGTTTAGTAGCTTGACCTGATCGTCAAAGCGCAGAATCGTAGTCGGGCGCTGTCCGACCTCGACGACTTGCAAGACTTCGGTCACGACGACTTCCGTAAGGTTTTCAAATGCAGGATGACCAGAGAGACGTCCTACGGGGCGTCCGACGGCCGCAGCAGCGACTTCAGGCGACAACCCCATGCCCGGAAGGGATATGCTGGCGTTCTTACCCGTAATAACAGTCATGCGTCTCGAGCCGTACGGCATCGGCAGCAGGATCGTTAGCGATAGGTGACCGTCAACAAGACGCACCTCGCTTATCTCGATCGCATTCGTACGCGGAACTGCTCGCACGACGGCGAACTTCTCCGGGTCCACCCCGTGGTAACGCAATATCGCGGCAGAACAATTGCTAATTGTAACGGCCACTGGCCGATCCGCTGGTTGCCGATCCTCAGTCGGAACACGTGCAGTCATATCAGGAAAACCGGTTTTATCATTTGTGCTCCGGCGTATTTATGTCGGTACTGACGGCCTATACTTTTGGAATGCTTTAGATTTGGTTGTACTTACGTGAGCGTAGGAATGCGGTGGATGAACCACAGCCGCCAATGGTTTTCATTTATCTATGCCATCAAGTATTCTTAATCAGACTTTAACCATCTATGGGGCAAGCATGCGGGGCCGTAAGGGATGATACCAGATTATGGATAACCTTCTAATAACGACGTTCGCCGAATCGGATAAGGTAGCTAATGCGGCTGATGAAATAGAGAAAGCTGTCTGGTCCCGTATGGGATTTCTAAACTTCTCAGAGCCGTTCGTTCATTACTTTGATCTGATGGAGCGATATCCGGAATATCAAATTGCCGTCATCGATCGTGATCGTGACTATGTTGTGGCAACTGGCAACCTCATCCCGATGTTTTACGACGATCCGTCTAACTTGCCGGAGCGTGGCTGGGATTGGGCGCTTCAGTGCGCTGCCGAAACGACTAGCTGTGCACCGAACATGGTGGTGGGCCTCTCTGTTTCCGTACCGGACGCACATCGTAATCGTGGGTTGGCCCGCGTGGTGCTCGGTGCGATGCGCAACCTTGTAGAGAGCAAGGGCCTGGGCAAGCCGTTTCTCCCAGTGCGGCCGACCATGCTTGAGCAGCATCTCGATATGGATATCGCGGACTACGCAATATTGCGGCGGGAGGATGGTCGGCTCTACGATCCATGGTTGCGAAGTCATGAGAGGGCGGGGGGGCGCATGGTCAGTCTTTGCCGCAAATCCATGGTCATCGAGAAACCGGTCGGTTTTTGGGAGGCGTGGTCGGGTCAGCTTTACGAACGGTCCGGGAACTACCCTATCGCGGGCGGGCTGGCGCCTGTGGCGATCGATCTCGAGAGAGGGATGGGAAGCTATGTGGAGCCGAACGTCTGGTATAATTGATCGGCGCAGGCCGAGCCTGACCTCCATCGCGGTTCGAAAGCCTGCGACCACGCAGGCGCGCTCAATCATCCGTTATCAACTAAGCAATGCGGACTAGACAAGATCCCATTCCTTCTGGAGCACGGGATACGGGACGGGAAGAACAGGACCTAGAAGCGTCGCGTAAGTGCTAGTCCCGCGGTGCGCGCAAGGATCGGGCCCCACAGAGTGGCTGGCGAGATCCCTCCGCCGTTGTCGGCACCGGCGTAGCACAGCGAGTTCGTCACGTTGCGGACGTAGCTTTCCAAACTCCATTCTGCATTACCGGCATATCCCAGCCGCACGTCGCCTCGGGCGCAGACAGGCACCCGCCCAAAGCCCCGGTCGTCGAACGAGCCCCGTGCGCGGCTGGCGTAGAACGCCTCGCTCTGCACGTACAATTCGCCGTTTCGAAGTGGCGTTTGTAGGCGCAAAATCGCGCTCGTGGTTAGCGTAGGATTGCCTAGACCACCGCAGTCGGAAAGCGTGCAGCCGCGATCGCCGGTCTTAACCGTACGCGTCCAGGCGCCGGTGAGCGCCAGACTGACGTGACGGCCAAACCGCAGCGCCGCCTCCGCCTCAATGCCGGTGCCCCGGACCCTACCGATATTGATGACCTGCGTACTGCGGAGCACCGGATCGAAGACGTTGGCCTGCAGGTCGTTGTAGATGTAGTGAAAAGCCGTAATGGCGGCGGTGCCGCGACCGTCAGGAAGTCGGCCTTTCACGCCCAGCTCAACGCTGCGGACCGTTTCCTTACCATAGTCGTCGGGCTTTGTGCCGGCGGGAACGAGATCGTAATCATCAAGCGGTTCGGAGGCGACGAGGCTGAACGTTCCAAACCCTCCCGCCTTCATGGTCTTGGTAGCGCTTAGATAGATCGTCCAGTCATGGTTTGGGGCCCAACGTGCGTAGACGCGCGGCGAAACGCCGTCCCAAGCCTGTGCCGCCCGGACGTAACCGCCAGTGTAGTAGGTCGAGAGCCAAACATTTCCCAACGTGCTCGCGACTTGCGGCACGTCGAGATCGAACCGCTTGTGATCCCACGTGTAGCGAGCACCTGCTCCGATCGTGAAATCCGGGCTGGCCTTCCAATCCACCGCCCCGTAGGCCGAGATACCCCAGTTGGCCGCTTTGGCGCGGTTCACGTCGGTCAGAATGCCGTCCGCCGCAGGTACAAAGACCCGATCGCTGCCATAGATGTCCGCCACCAACTGGTTGCAGTCCGGATATCCATAGCCTGGGCCGCAGACGATCTTCTCCGATATGCCGTTGGTATAACTGCCTTTCACGCGCTCATGGTAAGCCGAAATGCCTGCCGCCCATTGCAGCGGACCATTGCCCGTCGAGACGGCGGTGAACTCCTGACTGGCATAGTCGCCGTGCTGTCTGACGCCGAACGAATCGATGACCAAGGGTGTGCCGTCGTAGTCCTCAAGATACCGATAGCGATGAGCACGTAGTCCGGTCAGCGAGGCAAGCGTCACCGAGCCTGCATCGTGATCGATCCGTAGGGTTAGCGATCCGACACGGCTGTGGTCACGCAGCTTCGATAGATCACTGTCGACGTCCCGCCGACCGCCCCGGATCTCCAGTTGTGGATTCAGTTCGCGTAGCAGGTCAATCACCGCCGCATCGTTGATCCTAGCGCGATGCGGTGTGCCGCCAAGTTCGCGGTCGTCATATTCACCCGTAAGCCGTACCGTCGTGTCATTGCCCCGATGAAGCAGTGATACACGAGTTGCGGCCACGTCGCGGGATCCCAATTGTTTCGCATTGGGGAAGCTCGCATTTTGTGACGATCCTCTCTCGGTTTCCCGATCAACGGCCGCGCGAAGCGCCCAACCATCGCCTAAAGCGGCGTTGTAAGCCCCCTGAACCTCAAAGCGGTGCCTAGTGCCCGCACGGATCGTCACGTAGCCTTCGGCCGCGTCCGGTTCGGGCGCCTTGGTGACGATTGCCAGAGCTCCGGAAATCGCATTGCGACCGAACAGGAACACCTGCGGCCCGCGTAGCGCCTCAACGCGTTCCAAATCATAGGCGGTGGTGATCACCGAACCTGTCCGACCTTGGTGAACGCCGTCTCGAAAAATTCCAATCGAGGGGTCGCCACCAAGCCCGTAGTCGTTTGAAACGATGCCGCGAATGGCGATGCCGTCGACGAAGTTGTTCTCTGCGAAGCCGGAAAAACCGGGCGTGAACCGTATAACTGCCTTGGTATCACCCAAATCCGCTGCGTCGAAGCCTTTTCCGGACAAGGAAGTGATCGCGGCCGGTACGTCTATTTGACGCTCCGATCGACGCTGTGCGGTCACGATGATGTCCCTTGGTTCGTCGACGTCAATTCGTGATGTGGGAAGCTGGGCTGATGACGTGGTCGAGACCGATCCCGTCAACATCGCACCTGCCACCAGTCGCGAGAGCAAGATTTGTGAGATACGAATTGCTATTTCGCCACGCGCAGCGACGCTACCGGATCGACGGTGAACCCCTGGGATACAAGTGTGTTCAATTCTCGTACATGGTCAGTTGCTTTGATAGGTGGAAGCGCTCGTCCGTAGAGCCACCCCTGGAACTGATAGCAACCGAGCGCCTGAAGAATCCGCGCTTCGCTAAGGTACTCGACGCCTTCGGCCACCACTTCGATGCCGAGTGCACGGCCAACGTCGATGACGGCCTTCACCAAGGAAGCAGAGCGCGGGTCCTGCAGCTTGCCGTCGCAGATGAAGCTGCGGTCTATCTTAAGTTTGTCGAAGGTAAAGTCTTGGAGGTAGCTCAGGCTTGAATAGCCCGTTCCAAAGTCGTCGAGACTGATCTTGAAGCCCATAGCTCGAATGGCGTCAAAGGTTTTCCGGGTATCGGCAGTTGAATTCAGAAGGAGACCCTCCGTTATCTCGAACATTATGTGCGCAGGGTCAGCGCCGCTTATGCGTAGTTCGCGACTAAGGGTGTTGATCAGGCCAGCGGTGCTGATCTGCAGCGGTGACAGGTTGATAGAAACCCATAGCCCCGGCCACCGCAGGGAATCACGGAAGGCCTGTGAGATGATCCAGTCCCCAAGTATGGGCATCAGTCCCGCTCGCTCGGCGATCGGGATGAATTCTGCTGGCGGCATCGCTGCCGCATCGTCCGCCGGCCAGCGCAGCAGGGCTTCCATGCCGCAGACGCAGGCGCTGCGGATATCGACGATGGGTTGGTAGTGGAGTTCGAAGCGGCTGGCTTCAAGCGCATCCTGAATCCGCGTTTCACGTTCCTTCCGCACAACGATCTGGTCGTGCATGCCGCGGTGATACACTGCGCAACGCGCGCGGCCGCCGTCCTTGGCCTCGTACAGGCCAATATCAGCGTTGCGCAGCAACTCGCTGCTTCCGCGGCCGTGATCTGGTGCAATCGCAATACCGACCGATACGCCAATGCGTGACGGCTTTCCTGCGAGATCGAAAGGCTCTGCGAAAGCGCGTTGTATGCGATTTCCAAAGTCCTCTACCGATAGCCACTTTTCCGCATGCACCAGAGCAAACTCGTCGCCGCCGAAGCGCGAGACGAGAACACTGTCCGGGAAACCATTTCGCAATCGTTTGGCGACGGTCTTGATGAGAACATCGCCGACCTCGTGGCCCCATGTGTCATTGACGGTCTTGAAGTTATCGATGTCGCAAAATGCTACCATTGCGGGATTTGAGTCAATCAGGTGGGGAGCAAGCAATTTGTTGAAGTGTTGCATGAAGAGACGACGATTGGGAAGCGAAGATAGCGGATCAAAGTTGGCAAGGAAACTGGCCTCTCGCTCTTTGTCGATCAGCGAGATTGTCATTTTCTGCATTCGGCGGAATGTTGCGACTAGCAGAAATGCGGCGATCGCGGTAACGATGACGAAGAGCGGCAAGACGTATTGTAAGAGGATCCGGCCTGGTCGGCGGGAGGCCCATACAAGTTGGACGATCGGTTGGCCCTTATCATCTGTTAAAATATATGTGCCCGAATATTTATGCGAGGACGTTAGCGGTCTTACATGAAGCCCGTTGATCAGCAACGTGTCGGCATAGGTCTGAATGCGCTGCTCATTGATTTTGACGGCGCTGACGATCAAATGCGGCCGCTGCCGCAAGACCACACGTTCAGTGACTGGCACGATCGTCATGACCGTTAGTATCACAGCCTCGCCGGCATCCCCGATGATATGCGAACTCCAACGGCCACGCGAGTTGCTGCCGAGGGAGCCAGGGTACGCTCCACGATGTGTCTCAATGTTCGCGTCGCGTATTCGGCGACCGTCCTCTTTGCCGCTGCGCACGATCCTGACCAGTTCTGCTAATTCGCCGCCGTAAGGTCGAAGCGAAGAGGGGGGAAGCTGCCGACCGCCTTCGTAACCGTAGACTGGCTTGTTATCCTGATCGAGTATCCAGACGGCATCGTGTCCGTTCACCTTGCTGAGATATTGACCGATTTCATTGTTAAACCAGTCAACATCCATAACCGATGTCGTGGTCTTCTCGGCTGCGACGTCCCAAAATGCGATACTCTGAATTTCGTTTAAGGCTTCCACCACGTCTTGGCTGACAGCATTGTCAATTAGCTGCCTTTGCGTGTTCATTGCATCGGAATTCATTGAGAGTCCGGCAAGCATGATCGCAAGGATCCCGGCGAGAGCCAGGCATAACACGACGCTTGCAACGGTTGCAGTGGGCTTCACATGACGGGGCATACTGATCGTTGGAGGAACGTATGTCATACCCGATCGGCCTTCTCGTCTGCCTCCCCTAGAAATCATAGGCCAATAGTGTTTTAGCATCGTTTGAGCCTATGGTTAGCATATGCTTTACAGGCGGTTAAGAGGCATGTGCGGTCTGAACCGCGTGCCCGAGCCAATCAAGTGGTTGACCGATAACGGCAGCTGCTACACCTCTCGCAACACACGTGCGTTCGCGGTTGCTGACAACGCCGATCTACGAGATGCAGAAGTGCGCGGCAGCGTTAGCAGAGCGTTCAGCAGACTGGACTATGGCGGCGGCATGCCCATCACCGATCCAGACAATCGCGCCGAACTGATCGAAACCATCCATCAGCCTTGGAAGGCAACGCTAGGCGAATGCCTGCGTCGCTGGAACGGACTTGATCCACTTAGGCGCACGCAAAGCTATCTGGTGATTGAGAAGAACAGCGGTAATAGGCTGACGCTGAATGCAGCTATGATCGCTATCATGGCTGAACGCCTGGTGGCTTGACGCCTATCGGGCGGGTCGCTCAGCGAGATTTGGCTCTCGCCGCACGATCGTCATCGGGAACCTTCACTATTTCCCGAGCGACCGTGCCGGATCCACTCCGCTTGGCAGCGCGCGGTGCCGAGGACACGATCGCCGGCATCCGTGCCCGGCTCATCGCGAAATCTTCAGCCAATAGATGATGTGTAGGTTGATAAGCCCCGGTTTCTCAATATGCAGCCAGAGAATTGGAGATGCAGGTGTCATATTTGCTTTCAGAAGCCGACACGCAAGCGGCCCAAACGCCTATTAGGCGGCGCAAAATACACGATAAACGCCAGTAGGGGTTGGCGACGGCGTTTTGCGACGGTCGGGAGGCTGCCGTCTGAAATCACCAGTTTGTCGCACAACGATATTTACGACCGGGTTTTTCACACATCTGATCGCCAAATGACGATAACGGGGGAGGAAGGGTAAGCGCGGTCTGAGGGCCGCCTTGTAGGCGGAGCGTTCAACGGGTTGATGGCAGCTCTTTGAACGGGGCCGTAATGTCGGACGAGACTATCGAACCAGCTGCAGATGTAGCGAGTAGTCATACGACCGGTCGTATGAGTGGTCGTATCGAGATTGTCGGGCGGGTGTCGGGTCGACGCCGCTGGACGGTCGAGGAGAAGCTGGCGATCCTGCGCGATGCGTTTGGGCCGGATGGGTCGGTCCGGGCGGCGGTCGAGCGTCACGAGGTCGGCAGCGGCGCGATCTACACCTGGCGGCGCCAGGCGATGTCGGGTGCACTGAGCGGAGTGCCGGCCCGGCCTCAGACCGCATTTGCCGAAGTCCAAATCAGCGAGCCGCCCATGATGCTGCCGGCGCCGCCCGTCGAGGCGCCAGCGGACGCCCGGACCGCGGGGCAGATCGGCATCGAGCTGCCTTCGGGTGTGCGACTTACCGTCGACGGCACGGTCGACGCCGAGGCGCTGTCGCGCGTGATCGGCGTGCTGACCCGATGATCCCGCAGCCGACATCGACGCGGATATTCCTGGCGTGCGGCGTCACCGACATGCGCAAGGGCTTCGATGGCCTGGCGGTATTGGTGCAGCAGGTGCTCCGGGAGAAACCACATTCCGGTGCGCTGTTCGCGTTCCGTGGCAAGCGCGGCGACCTGATCAAATTGCTGTGGTTCGACGGTCAGGGACTCTGCCTGTTTTCGAAGCGGATGGACCGGGGGCGTTTCGTCTGGCCGGTGACCGCGACAGGCACAGTGGCGCTGACATCGGCGCAGGTGTCGATGCTTCTGGAGGGCATCGACTGGCGCCGCCCAGAGCGGACATGGGCACCAACATTGGCCGGCTGAAAACATAGCTTTTCCGCCATTTTTGCTCGTGTGAGAGTGCGCGAACTGCTATGAAAGTGAGGTGTCGCAAGCATCTCTTGCCCCATCTGATGCCGAGGCGCGGATCGCCGTGCTGGAGGCCTCGCTCGCCCGAGCCAATGCAGCACTTGCCGCCCGCGACCTGCTCATCGAGACACTGCGTGGACAGATCGCTCGGCTGCGGCGGATGCAGTTTGGCGCATCCTCCGAGAAGTTGACGCGCGAGATCGCCCAGCTCGAACTCGCACTTGAGGAACTGGAAACCGAGAGCGCAGTCCCGGAGACCGGCGCGGTCTTGTCAGACACGCCCGTGCGGCCGGCACCAGTCCGTGCGTTGCCCGACCACCTGCCACGCGCGGAGGTCGTCCACGAACCCGCCTCCGGCGCCTGCACATGCCCGGACTGTGGCGGTGCGCTACGCCGTCTCGGGCAGGACGCCCATGAGATGCTCGATGTCCTGCCGGTGCACTGGCGCGTGGTGCGGAACGTCCGACCGAAATACAGCTGCCGGACGTGTGAGAAGATCGTCCAGGCGGCTGCCCCGGTGAAGGCAGTCGCACGCGGAAAGGCGACATTCGCAACGCTGGCCCATGTCGTCGTCTCGAAGTTCGAACATCACCTGCCGCTTTATCGGCAGTCCGAGATGATGGCGGCCCAAGGCTTGGACATCGACCGCTCGACGCTGGCGGGCTGGGTCGGTCATGCAGCCGCGCTGCTTGACCCCATCGTCAGTCGCATCCGCGAGGAAGTGCTGAAAGGCGACAAGATCCACGCGGACGACACGCCAGTCCCGGTGCTCGACCCAGGCCGCGGACGCACCGCGACCGGGCGACTATGGGTCTATGCAGTCGATGACCGCGCCTCCGGTAACACGGCTCCGCCAGCGACATGGTATCGCTTCACGACCGACCGTACCGGTGCACATCCGCAAGCCCATCTCGCCGGATTTCGAGGCTTCCTCCAGGCCGACGCCTATGCCGGTTACGACGGGCTCTATCGAAGCGGCGTCACAGAAGTCGCGTGCTGGGCCCATTTCAGGCGCAAGGTGTTCGACTTGCACGAGCGGGTTGCCACGCCGCTGACCACCGAGATTCTTGAACGCATCGGTGCCTTGTACAGCATAGAGGCCGAGGTCCGCGGCAGGCCGCCTGACGTGCGGCTGGCGGCGCGGCAGAACCGGACGAAGCCGCTAGTCGATGCGCTGCGCGAGGCACTGGACGCAGCACTGCGCCGCCTGTCGCCAAAGTCCGACATGGCCAAGGCTATCGCCTATGGCACGAAGCGATGGCTCGCACTGTGTCGCTTCCTCGATGACGGGCGCCTGGAGATCGACAACAACATCGCCGAACGCGCGTTGCGCGGCGTTGCCGTCGGACGGCGAAACTGGCTGTTCGCTGGTTCGAATACGGGCGGCGAGCGCGCTGCGGCGATCTACACCGTCATCCAGACCTGCAAGGCCAACGGCGTCGACCCGCAGGCCTACATCGCCGACGTCACTGGGAAGATCGCAGCGGATTGGCCGGCCGCGCGATGGGACGAACTCATGCCCTGGAACTGGTCCGCGCAAACCGCAGAGCGAGTGGCGCAAGCCGCGTAATCTGCGGCCTGCCGGCCACGCTTACGAGGAAGGCAGCCCGTCCGTTATTGGAAGTGCATGTGGCGTTAGCGGATGCCGCCTGTTGGTGGGGCCGTTACTAAGGTTCGTATTTCTCAGATAGTGGTATGGTGGCGATGTGCCATCCTAGTCGGCGTCGATAAGGCTTCTACGCTACCGTCCTCGCCCACCGGCCTTCGAGGCTGGGTGATGGAATGAGGCTCGCTGGCCGCGGCATGCTAGGCGGTGGTGCAAACACACCGTTCGCCAAGTAGTTAATGGCATTAACGACACCTGCATGGGAGAAAGGTTTGGCAATCACTCCATGCGCACCGGAGAAATCCGCCGGTATCTTCGAGACGTTGGCCGTGACGAAAACGATCAGCGCGTCCGGCCAGTGCGTCCGTATGTAACGACACACGTCCAGGCCGCTCGAGCCATGCGCTAGATGAATATCAACAAACGCGAGCTGCGGATTGAGATCGTCGGGTAGCGCCTCAACGTCATGGAGGCTGGCCGCCTCAGCCAGAACGCGATGTCCACTATCCTCGACCATCGCCTCCATATCCATTGCGAGGAGCATTTCGTCCTCAACAATCAAAACTTGCATTGTATTGGTCATGATCGCGCTTCGGTCTGAGGAAACGTGATCGTCACGCATGTTCCAGGCATATTGTTGCGCCAAGTAGCCTCCGCGCGAGCTTGGCGCGCAAGACGAGTAATCAGCGACGTGCCAATGCTCTTGCTGCGGGCGGCTGAAGGCATGCCCGGGCCGTCATCGCATATTTGGATGGTCCCATAGTCGTTACCTCCTTCGACAACGAGACTGAGGTGACCCGAGCGGCCATCTGTGAAGGCGTGCTTGACGGCATTCGTTAGAATCTCGTTGAGGATCAGCCCGAGCGCGGATGCATTGGCTGCATCCACGAACAGAGGCTGAGCCTTAACGTCCAACGTGATGTCGCTACGACCGCTTGACCCGACCACATCCGATACCAGGCTTTGCGCGAAGCTACCTATATCGAACCGTGCGATGTCGGAGGATTGGTAGAGCTGGCGATGGACCACCGCGAGGGCATCGACACGTTCGAGCATGGAATCCAGCTTCGATGCCACGGAAGGATCGTCGATAGTGCGGACCTGAAGGCGCAACAGCGATCCGATCATGGTAAGATTGTTTTTAACCCGATGATCGACCTCATGAAGAAGGATGGTCTTGGCATCCAGCGCGGCGCGCAGATCGGCGGTACGACGCTCGACCTCGCGTTCGACCAGCAGCTTCTGATCATTGATAATATTTTGAGCCTCGACACGATCGCTGACGTCAAGCTGGGATGCGAAGAAAAAGCGGACGATCCCCTCGTTATCCCTGACTGGCGACAGATACAGCGCGTTCCAGAACGTCGTTCCGTCCTTGCGATAATTCAGCAGATCGACGTCAACGGCTTGCCCGACCCTGATGGCTTCGCGGACTTTATCGACTGTCGCAGGGTCGGTTTCGGGGCCTTGTAGAAAGCGGCAGTTTCGTCCGAGGATCTCGTCACGGGAATAACCCGTCAACTCCTGAAACGCGACGTTGCAAAACACGATCGGGTTATCATCGCGGGCCGGGTCAGTGATGACCATAGGCATCCGTGTGGCACGAACAGCTGCCGCAAAGGGGTCGCCACGGCCATGTTCGTAATCGAGTACGTCAGTTAGATGCCAGTCGTCGCGTTGTTTCAAAGCTACCTCCAGCGAAGGCCGGAAGGCTCCACGCATGCGTGAACGTCGCTTACAGGAATATCGTTCCATTAGAGCCAGATCGTAGGCGGCATTTCTTGTCGAGATCATTGATTGTGACATGGCGATTGTGCATTCTCGACATTGGATGCTCGCCGGTAACGGATTATTTTTCGATGCGGCGGATCGTTTTCGCCTGTCGCAAGGCAATGCCCGTAGCGCGCTGATAAGATAACGGAAGGTATGCCCCTTGCCGTTGTGCAGGGAACTTCAGGCTCAATGTCGAAACAGTCCGAGGCAGACCAGACGATGTCCTTAAGCGGTTCCTTCCATGCCAGCGAGCACGAAGCGGAAACCCGGTTTCGGAATATGGCCGACCATGCTCCGGTCATGATGTGGGTTACAGAGCCGGATGGCTACTGCAGCTATCTCAATAAGCGTTGGTATGAGTTTACGGGGCAAACCGAGGAAGAAGCGCTCGGTCTGGGCTGGACGGCAGCGACTCATCCGGATGACCAGAAGCTAGCCGAGGACACTTTCCTTGCTGCGGTCGCCGTTCAAGGTCCGTTTCGCGTCGAGTATCGGCTGCGCCGTGCCGATGGCGTGTATCGGTGGGCAATTGACGCTGCCGCGCCGCGCTTCGCCGATGACGGAAGCTTTCTTGGTCATGTCGGCTCAGTCATCGACATCGACGAGCGTCGAGAGGCAGAAGATAAGCTGGCATTCAACGAAGAGCGACTTCGTCTCGCACTTGAGGTTGCGGAGATCGGGCAGTGGCATGTCGATACCGACACAGGAGTTATGTTCTGGCCACCGCGAGTGAAAGCGATGTTCGGTATTTCGCCCGATGTCCCGGTGACGCTGGCAGACTATTCCAACGGCGTGCATCCGGATGATCGGGAAAAGACCCTCGCAGCTTACGAAGCAGCCTCCGACCCCCGGAATCGTCCTCTTTACGATGTCGAATATCGAACGATCGGCAGGGAAGACGGCGTCGTTAGGTGGGTGGCCGCAAAAGGCCGTGGTTTGTTCGATGCCGAGGGCACATGTTATCGCATGATCGGCACGGCTGTCGACATCACGTCGCGCAAGGCTGACGAGTTGCGGCTTCGCGAGCTAAACGAGTCTCTTGAAGCGCAGGTGGCCGAACGCACGGCCGATCGTAACCGTATGTGGCTGCTTTCGACGGACCTGATGTTGGTCACTCGGTTTGACGCGACGGTCACAGCCGTAAATCCTGCGTGGACGACCCTTCTTGGCTGGGCCGAAAGTGAATTGGTCGAGAGGCGCTTTATCGATCTCGTCCACCCGGAAGATGTAGCAACCACGCTGCATGAAGTGGAAAAGCTGTCCGAAGGGCGGACCACCATGCGGTTTGAAAACCGATATCGACGCAAGGACGGCACTTATCACTGGCTGTCGTGGACGGCGGTGCCCGGTGAAGGTTTAATCCATGCCGTCGCCCGCGACATATCAGGCGAGAAGGAGCAGGCCGAAGCACTGAAGCTGGCTGAGGACGCCCTGCGCCAAGCACAGAAGATGGAAGCGATCGGGCAACTTACTGGTGGGGTTGCTCACGACTTCAACAACCTCCTCACCGTGATACGGGGGTCGGTCGATCTGCTGCGGCGTCCGAACCTTACGGCCGAACGGCGCGACCGATATATCGCCGCAATCGGCGATACTGCTGATCGGGCCGCGAAGCTGACGGGTCAGTTGCTGGCCTTTGCGCGCCGCCAGGCGCTGATGCCGGAGCTGTTTGACGTAGCTCCGAGTATTCTGGACGTGGCCACGATGGTACGGACTCTAGCGGGGGGGCGTATTGAATTAGAATTGAAGTCCCCAAAAGAGCCGTTGCTGGTCAAGGCTGACCGAAGCCAGTTCGACACCGCGATCGTTAATCTCGCGATTAACGCGCGTGACGCCATGAATGGCGAGGGAGTGCTTACAATCGCTTTAGGCGCCGTTTCAGGTTTGCCTGCACGTCGAGCGCATGAGGCGGTTGCTGGCGACTTCGTCGCTGTGGCGGTGACGGATCAAGGGACCGGTATTGCTCAAGAGAATCTCAACCGTATCTTTGAACCCTTCTTCACGACCAAGGGGGCCGGGCACGGCACCGGACTTGGTCTGAGCCAGGTCATCGGTTTTGCCAAGCAGTCTGGCGGCGATATCAGGGTGGAGAGTGAGTTTGGAAAGGGAAGTACCTTCACACTCTATCTTCCACGGATGCTGACAGACGCCGGAAGACAGGACGAGCCGTTGGCTGAGGAGAGCATAGACGGACGCGGCATCTGCGTACTCATCGTCGAAGACAATGCTGACGTCGGAGACTTTGCGACCAGCGCGTTGCAGGATTTGGGCTATGCCAGCGTCCTCGCCCGGGACGCAGAAAAGGCCCTCGCCGAATTGGAAAAGGACGCTGAAAAGTTTGATGTCTTATTCACTGATGTAGTCATGCCCGGAGTAAGCGGCGTTGAATTGGCAGAGCGCGTTCGACGTCACTACCCGGATCTACCGATAATTCTTACG
Source organism: Sphingomonas sp. FUKUSWIS1 (assembly GCF_000733135.1). Classification (NCBI taxonomy): domain Bacteria; kingdom Pseudomonadati; phylum Pseudomonadota; class Alphaproteobacteria; order Sphingomonadales; family Sphingomonadaceae; genus Sphingomonas; species Sphingomonas sp. FUKUSWIS1. Next base: position 46,510 of record NZ_JPJC01000041.1, on the reverse strand, counting down.
AGCGGCTACAGCCATGTTCTTGCAGAAAACGGTGCGCATGGGTTCGAGCTTTTGCATAAGCCCTACTCCCTGGAGCAGCTTTCCCGCATTTTACATAAGGCTATTCGCCGGGGAGCGACAAACTTACAAACGTGATCGATTAGTATACCAGACACCTTTTTGTCTATGTGCTGATATACGACGACATTGTTTCAGGGCGTGACGCCCCGCCTTAAATTGTATTGGTTGGGGGCCGACACGGAACGGCGGGCAACATGGTCAAGCGAACGCCCACCGCTGCAAGCCCGCTTTCCCAAAAACCGTTCCCAAAACGTTTTCCGAAATGGCGCCGGTACATAGAACGGACCCAGATATACGCCAGCGCCGTCAGCCCGTTGCAAGCGTCCGAAATCACCTGTTTCTCACACATTCGTGACGGCAACCGGGGTTTTCCATCATCTGGTTGCTCGATGACTTGAATTGGGAACTTTCCTGCCCGTCTGCTTTTCCCGTCGGTACCTGATGTCACAACCGTTCGAGACTGTTAGAAAAGGGCTGGTTGCGAAGGGGCTGAAGGCAACGATTGCGAAGTTGGGCCATGGTGTTGCCGGTCAGCCGCGTTCGCAAGCGGATAGGTGCATTCTAGAACGGTAACACGAGCCTGTTTGATCACACCCGTTGCGATGGAAACGGTTAGTGAGGGTGATACGAAATACAAAGGTTCTTTTTTACAAATACTTGCCGATAAATGCTGATCCTATTCTAAATCTTTAAAATGTTGTATTGCTCGCTGGCACAATAGACCGACTCGGTTTAGTCAGCATGGAGGTGACTCGTGTTCGAAGCGGCGCCGACTTCGTCAGTCGATCAACTGCGTAATGTGGTCCCAGTTTTCTACTGGAACTTCGTCGCGCTGGAGATGAATCGCCTAACGCACAGCTTGAGCGGTCCGCAAACGGGGCCAACCATGAGTTCGCGTGCGCTCGGTCTCTTTCACCTAGCGATTCATGATGCGTGGTTCGGCCTGCAGACCTCGCCGACATTCCCGCCCTATCTCGGCATGTCATTGCCCGTCTTGCCGACTGGTGGCGGATCGCTCGGCCTTACCGCTCAAGAGGTGGCCATTGGCGGCGCTGCAGTGACGGTTCTGGACGCGCTCTACCGGAGCGCAGGCGCGGGCATTTCCGTGCTCGCCAGGGACCAGCTCGTGTCGGCGCTCGATAAGATGATATCCGACGCGCCATTCCAGCTAAACGCACTCGATCCCGCATTCGCGTTTGGACAGGCAGTAGCTGGCAGGATTCTCACGCTGCTCGCCGTTCAACCGGGGCAAATCGGTGCCGGACAAGGCCATTATAAGCCTCGTACCGATCGCTATTATTTTCGCGATGAACCGGTCAACCCGGTCAGGCTCCCCGTCATCGACCCCGACCATCCGGATCGGGGCGACAAGCCAATGCGAATATACCACGGGCCTTTTTACGGTACGACCGTCGCGACCTTCTCGGTGGCGAACGAGGACGCTCTAATCCTGGCACCCCCACCTAAAGATGAGCCTGCAAACCCCGGGCCGGAGCGTGCCGAGTATCGCGCGGCTCTGCGCGAGGTAAAACGACTTGGCGGGGCGGCCCATGCCGCTGGCACGACGCGGACGCCGAACCAGACGGTCGCGGCCTATTTTTGGGCCTATGACGGCGCCAACCTGATCGGGACACCACCACGCCTATACAACCAGATTGTCCGAACCATCGCCTGGGAACGCCGCGGCATGCAGGCCGACCCGGCGCTGCAGGTGGACGAGTTCGTCCGGGTCTTCGCGCTCGCGAACACGGCGATGGCTGATGCCGGCAAGTTCTCGTGGCGCGAGAAGTACCGGTACGAGTTCTGGCGCCCACTGTCGGGGGTCCGCGAGCATGACGCCATCCAAGGTCCCGAGTGGGACGACGCTGCGGGGACCTTGTCGAGCGAACAGCCAGTGAGCGAGCCAACCGACGGCATGCGCGATGGCGACCCGTTTTGGGAGGCGTTAGGTGCACCCGAGACTAACACTGACAAGATCGCGTTCAAGCCGCCCTTTCCGGCCTACCCCTCGGGTCATGCAACGTTTGGTGCCGCCTGCTTCCAGATCGTCCGGCTGTTCTACAAAGACCGCAACAATCTATCCTTTGGCGACCATGACTGCGATGAGATCGGCTTCTCGTTAGTCTCAGACGAACTCGATGGTTACAGCCGCGACCTTCACCAGGCCTATACCGCCGCGCGCCCGATCGCCGATCAGCCGGGAACGATCCGCACCCGGATCTCGCGATCGTTCCCCAGCCTGTGGCACGCAATTTTCGAAAACTCGCTCAGTCGTATTTTTCTCGGCGTCCACTGGCGTTTCGATGCGTTCCGCGCCTCCGATGCGCTTAGCAACCCGACCGGGAATAATGCCAAGTATAAGGATCCTTGCCGGATCAGCTATGATCTGACGGCAGGCGAAATGGTGGGAGGTGTGCCGCTCGGCCTGTCCATCGCAGACCAAATCTGGGCGGCAAATATGTCCCCTGGACCTGCAGTGGCTGAGTCGATCGCGAAAATCACACCATTAATGGCCAGTGTTATACCACCAACACCCCGGGTGGAGTCGTCTAACACCAATATCAGGTGAGGCACTCGAGTAGGAATGCCTGATGGCCTAGAACCATCTCCGCCGTTAATGAACGCCTAGTTCTCTCACCAGACCAGGCGCTGTCCTGAGACGCATATTTTAGCCAAGCTTGAATGGACTTATAACGGCAACCTTGCGATTCCCCTGCCATATCTCAAGTCCGCAACGATTGATGTGATCGGCAGCTTCAGCAATCGATTGTTCGTCGTGCAGCGCTGAGAGGTCCGCCCCTCTTACGATTTCGCCAGAACTTCCCAGCTCATAAATTCTATATCGCATACCATGTCCCCCACCCCAAGCCTGCCGGTAAACGGTAAACAGGGTGTTAATGCCCCCAGCAATCGGGTGACATACCACTGAACCGCAGCTGGCTTAGTTTTGGTCGACGAACCTTCGCTTCTGTTGTGCCTCCATCAGCTCGGCTACGTATTCGCTGAGCGTGCAAGACCGAGGATGGCGGCGGTGTGTGGTTGTAAACCGATGGATGTCGACACAAGACTTTGTGTTCAGTAACTAATAGGGATCATTAAAACGAATTTGCGATCTAGGGTCTTTTACCATTGAGCGCAGTACCGTCTGACTCGCTTTAAAGTTCACCGATCAATGGCGTTCATTGCGTAGAACCGAGCTTGCTAAATCTCAAAAAAAACACCCGCCAACCTCGAAAGGTTGGCGGGTGTTTTAAGATAGATGGACACTGGGACCCACTATCAAATGTGCTTAGGCGTATGCGACCTTTGCCTGGCGACGGCGAACACGCATCGATGCACCGATCCCGCCAATACCGAACAACATGATCGCCCAGGTACCTGCCTCGGGAACTGCCGAAGGCTCAAAGGTTGCTGTGCCAGCATAGGACCCGTTGCCACGCGACATGCCGTTCACCACGATCTGATTCGGCGCACCCGAAGCAATAGCCAAGTTGTTGATCTCGAAAAATTCAGCATTGCCCACAATGGTCTTCGTCGCTGCGAAGCCATTGATAAACACCGACAGTATGTCGAGATCGGTAGAGCTCGTCAGCCGCGTGGTGTTCGTGCTCAACGTACCGCTAGCCAGACCGGCCTGATCGATGACGAAATTGAAAGTATCTTGGAATGCGCCCATCCCGATGCCCGAACGACCGAAATCTGCCGAAACGGTACCATTCGTGATATCACCGCTGACCGTGAACTCCGGGTCGCCAGGGGTGTAATCAATTGCATGAGCCGCTGGGGCCATCGCGAACGCTGATACAAATGCCATAGTCGAACAAAGTAGACGCTTCATGACGGCCTCCTTCACTTTATGCCTAACAAAAGTATAATGGAGGTCATGACGACTCACAAACCGATATATTGCTGAAATTGGCTGTTAGCCGAATGATGTCTATTTTCGGGACAGCTGTGTCTTTTCAATCACAGGCGGCGCTGACTTGGAACGCGCCACGATCGTTGATCGTCGGCATGCAGGTCGTAGCCGGGGCCATCGATCTGCCGACTTTACGCCGTCTAGTCGCAGCGGCTTTCAGCGAGCCTCGGACGACCTGAACATGCCAGAGCCACTTAATCGGAGGCAGGCGGTAGGGCTTGGGGCTGTCGTGGTGGCTGGCTGGGCAGTCGGGCAGGTGCTGCGTCGCACGGCTCCAATCGGTCGGGATGTTGGGCCGACCGCCGACCTGATCCTGACCAGTGGAAATTCACCCGAGCAAGGTCCAGCCGATGCGACGCTCCGGCTTGCCGTCTTCACCGATTACCGCTGCCCCGCCTGCCGTCATGCCTTCCACGCTTTGGAAGAGGCGGTGGAACGCGATAGCAAGGTTAGGGTCATCTATAAGGACTGGCCAATCTTCGGTCGACCGTCCGAACGTGCTGCGAGCATCGCGCTCGCCTGTGCCGAACAGGGGATCTATCCGGCCATTCATCGCCAGCTGATGACCGACAGTCGTATAATCGACGACGACATGCTGCGAGACGCCGTTACCAGTGCTGGAGGGGACTGGCAGCGCGCGACGACGTGGCTTGCTTTACATGCAGAAGTCGTCGCCGCGCGCCTGCGTGCAAACGGCCAAGAGGCCTATTCGATCGGTCTGACCGGCACCCCGGGCTATCTTGCAGGACGTATGCTGGCGATGGGAGCGATCGAGACAAGTGACTTTAAACGGCTGTTTGCGCGGGCGCGAGCGGACGGCTGATGATCCGGGAGGATGCAAACATGATCGAACGCCCTGTCGGAAGAAGCACGTAAGTCGTCACAGGCAGGATCGGCGATCGCGTCTTGAGACGATCAAGAGGCTGTCGTCTGAGATATCCTTCTGTCCTGCACCAGTCAGTGACGACAGGTCGAACTTCTCAGATACACTCCTAAACCACGTATTTATGTCCGACGTTTTGCGTGACGTAGATCCTTCCGCGACGAGAACGTTTGCCCGGATTTATGACGCGGGGTGTGCAACATGCTCGCCTGGCGGACGTTAATGGCCGTGTCTAAAGTGCACGGCTAACCAAGGAACGGCGCATGGAAGTGAACACTGAGGGCGAAGACACGGGCTCAGAACGACGTGAAATACACTTCCTTGCGGCCCTATTGGACGAGTTGATGCGAAAGATGCTCGCAACCGGCGCTCTGACGCAAGCCGACTTAAACGAAATAGAATCAGTCGCAGCTAAGCGGGTCGGTGGGCAGCCGCGTGCTTGGTAGTTTCCGGCTTTTCCACCACGGCAGTGACGACCTTTGAAAACCGTGACGAGGCATCCCTCATCAGTTTTGTGATCTGGTGAAAGCCCGCGCCGGCTGGTAGCTTGATGACGCAAAACGCCTCAGACCGTCCGAAAACGTCATGGCGGGTTCCAGCGTGGCAGCCGGATTGAAACTATCGATGTGAATGAAGCTTTGCCGAAAAGATTGACCGGCTAATTAAACATCTAGCCTTACTTCTCTAGAATGCAGGTACCGAGTACTAAAGTCAGCTATGCTTTGTAGCCGATTCCAATCGACAAAACGAATATTTTTCCCATCTCGTGCTATCAAACCATCTCGGGTCAAAAGCTGAAGCGTTCTGTTTATGTGAACAGCGGTAAGCCCAAGAGCATCACCAAGCTGCTCCTGTGTCAGTGTAAGTTCAAAAGATCGATTGTTGATCTTATCTGTGCCGCCAGTTCTAACGGCAAACTCGCAGAGGAAATGCGCGAGCCGGGCGCGGGCGTCTCGTCTGCCTATGTTCAATATCAGTTCGCGAAGGATGGACGCTTCGGTCAACATGATCCTGCTTATGGCATGACGTACAACCACAAACTCGTCTGAGATGGATTTTAACAGATCGCTTTGTACGATGACTGTTTTGGATCTGGTAAGTGCTTGGATATTGTAATCTGGCGTATCCAGGTAAAGACTTTCCAGTCCTAACATATCCCCGGGCATCTTGATCGAAAGAATCTGGCGGTCGCCATTGCGACTTGTTTTCTGGTAAACAAGCAAGCCTGACGCCAGTACGCCGCACTTGTTGGCAAAAGCGCCCTCCCGAACGAGAAAGCTTCCTGGATGCAACTGCTTGTCCACATAAGGCATCTGTAGGATTGCTTCAATTGCCTTGTCCGGGATACGAGCGCATTCGCCTAGCTTCTCCACAATCCGGGCGAGTGGATTTTCGTCAGGCCGAGGCATTTATTTTGTCCTGCTTATCGAACGACCACAGCTTTTCGGCGGATATGAATGGGGGATCACAAGCCCACCTTAGCATTATTAACCTAAGGTAGGAAAGGCACGCGCCGAGACTTTGTCATCTAGCCGGATTGGTTTCAACACTTGGCCTTTGTGAGGATTGTCATAGCCGGAAGGTGGTGGAACAAGGCTGATACGCCCTAGGGTCACGACTCATTGATCAGAGCCAGGAGATGACGGTGGCGGCGCTTGTCATATTTGACGGGGATGATCCGGGATTTTCGCCCCGGAATGCAGGGCGTTATGCCCTTTGCCTGCAGGGCGTCCCTGTACCAGTCTGCGTCATAGCCTCGGTCGGCCAGCATCCACTGCGCCTTGGGTAAATCCTCAAGCAACGCGGCAGCGCCGGTGTAGTCGCTCACCTGGCCTCAAGCCGCGCCATCTGCTCGCCGGTCAGCCAGTACAGGTCACTCATCCTCGGTCTCCTCACGGAGCCTGAGTCAGATCGAGCCGCTCAAAGCAATGGGTCCTGACCCTAACGGCCAGTCTCGGCGCCAGACGAGGCGGCTTTACAACCAAGATCCAAGCCGTCATCATCGAAGCGCAAGACTACAGTTGCAAGGGACGGCCCATGATGAACAAGTGGCCGGTTTCCGCGAGAAAATTACGCCCTGAATAAATCGTTTTGGGCGGCTGAAGAAGGAGCGCTTCCTGGCGTCCGCTCGCTACTCCTGAACGGTACGAAGTCCTAGTTAGCCGAACTCCACGACATGAGCGGCTTCGGGCTCTCGCCTGCCTCTTCGTCTTTAATTAGGCGCTGCGAGGTCGAATCGCGTCGGATCGCCGTGACGTCAAATGAGAACCGAGCTTGAAGCTTCAACAAAGTGTCGCGGGTCGCCTTCGAGGCGATGCCCAGTTCTAACAGCAGCAATAAAATGGCGAGGTCAAAATAGCAAAGGATGCCCGACTTGGAAAGCCGGGCATCTTTTCGAGTTTAGCATTTCTCCGTCTTATCATTCTTCGAGTAAGGCGTTACAGGAACACGTTAATCTGAATATGACAATTCCAGAGGCAGTTGTTTCAATTGGACCCTGACGGGCTTACCGATAGGCCAGTAGCGCATATTAACCCCCGAGTTAAATACAAATACGTCTTTCGACATAAATGCTTATGACGTGAATCTGTTTAGTGATCGTCACCGCATTAGGTTTAAAGCACGTTAGCCGACAACAACGGATTTGCGCGCTTTAGAGGTATTGATATACAAACCGGTCAAAGGACTATATATTGTAAACGGAAGACTAACTTATCGCGGAGCTGGCGTGTGTAGTCTGATTAGGCAAGGGTAGAGTTGCCATCGACAAGGTCGCCGATCAAGCGCCTGTGCCCATGCAACCACTTTCCATGCGGGCCCGCGGCGATGCCGGTCAGGATGGCTTCATCTGTTATCGCGCCCGCCAGCAGGATTGCGCCAGCTGCAAACTGCGGCAATGTCGCAAGCCCAACATACCTGCTCGCAAGGTCAATTGCTTCAGTAATGAAGGCGCGCATGACCTGGACCTCCCCGTCGCCAGCAGAAGAAGATCTAGATGCTGTTTGCGCATCTCAAGCGCATTCCAAAACTGGATCGGTTGCGCCTGCGATGCCGGGTCGCGTTAGCCGAATCGCGCAGTACTATCATCGGACGGGTTGGTAGGCTTGAGACGTAGCTCGACCAAGTTACCCGACGTGCAAAGAACGCATTTCATTCGCCTATGCAGATCGTTTGCCTGAGTCGGTCAAACGCGCATAGTCTCGAGGCGATGACGACACTGCCCCTACATCCCGACGTGATCGAATTCCTTTACCGTCAGAGCCTGCGGGAGACATATCTTCAATCAGATGGCTTGGCGCTAAAGGCGATGGCGGAAGCGCTGCTTGCTGAACCCGCCCGTCGCAACCTCAAGATATGATGACCGCCCGCCAAGTCTGGTTGAAGGCAATGACGATCGTCGAGGCGCGTAGAACCGTTGCGACCGCGCCTATGGTCGATACCTTGTTGGAAATTGTAAGCGATGAGGCTGATCTACATGATTGGGCGCGTATCGCGTCTGCGGTTGACACAATTAACAACGGTTAGATGCAATAACGCGAGCGGACGTCAAGCTGGCTATAGCCACTATTATAGTTTACAGGCCGTAAGAGAATGTCACGTAGGGCATGCCAGTCGGGAACGCCGTAGGCTGGATTACACCATTTTTTTCTATCGTTCGATAGCGCATAACGCATCATATTGAGCGTTAACGCAACATCTTCATCGAAGTCGGTCAGCGTTTGATCATATCGATGTTAGCCCATCGCGTTTCTGCCTGGGTGCGCCACCAGCAGGCCCCACGGACTTATTATCGTCATGGTGCTACGCTAACGCCCCTGTTGGATAAATCGACTGGACAGCAACATCTGCTAACATCTGAACAATTTGGACGTTTCTTTTTACCGTAGCGGTTGCGATACCGCTTTACGCAAACTTGACCGTCTTTCAGGTTGGCTCTCCCATAATGGGCTCGAAAGAACAGTGATGCTTGAATATCGCGTATATGTTATTAGTAACGATGGTAGGATTATCGAGCGCATCGATCTAGAGTGTCCAAATGATGCAAAGGCCGTTTCGGACGGAAAGACCTACGCCCGAAAACACGATGTCGAGATATGGTGCGGCCAGAGGGTCGTTACCGTTCTGCATCCTCTAACCTGATTCAGAATGTCGAACGATTTCCTCTGCAAACTTCTGAGGTAAAGAGTCATTAGCGGGCTGAATGGGTGTCGTGTATGAGCCAAGCTTTCCTTCTCGAATGACTCCGTCGGGTGCTTGGTCGTGCCAGCGAACCAATAGAGAGCCATTTTTTCTCAGTTCGAGGTCATAGGGATGATTTCGAATCGCCTTTGGATCGATGCCTAACTCCCGGGCAACACGAGCGTGCTGATCTTCTGTTTCCTCGTTTGGCATAATCTGTCTCAGCGCCCCGCCTCTGTTTCAATACTGACGCGACAAACCTTCCAAGGATAGAGATTGATCCCGCCGATTTTTTCCAAAACGGAATTAGCGCTGAACGGTTGGTCCTACTCGACCAGACGAAGACGACGCGTCAGCGGTTGCCCTTCGGGGTTCCACAAGTTTTCCGGATCGCTATCCGTACGAATCGATTAAAGCGCGGGTAATTTGCTCGTTGGCGTAAGCCCGTCACCACGTCAAAACCTTAAAAAGGTAAAGTGCATTTGGAAAGGGGTGAGCGTTTACCCCGTCGCCTTACGCGGCCGATATCTCGTAACCTAACCGACAACAGCAATCTTTTTAAGCTACGGACAGGTGAACGGAGTGCCCGAGCCGATCGAGTGGCTTACCGACAACGGCAGCTGCTACACCGGTCGCGGCACACGCGCCTTCGCCCGAGACATCGGGTTGATCGCGTGTACGATCCCGGTCAGCAGTCCTCAATCGAGGCATGGCTAAGGCGTTCGTTCGCACTCTCAAGCGCGATTACGTCCGTGTGAACCCCAGGCCGAATGCGCAGAGCGTCATCGACCAACTGCCTGGCTGGTTTGCCCATTATAACGAGGTGCATCTGCACCGCGCTTTGCGCTATCGATCACCACGCGAGTTCATTGCGAAACCTGCGAGGCGCTGTCAGAGCTTTAGGGGACGAAAACACCGAGATAGAAACCTTGCCGCTGCTCACCTCACTCTTATAGCCGGTTAAGTCTAAACGACTTGCCGTTGACCAACTGACTACGGTCTCGACCGTGGTCGCGATCAGCTCTCTATGTTACGACCTGCCAAAGGGCCTCAATGGGTCTGAGTCATAGTTAAGACTCGGTGCCTATTGTTTTCGCTGGGGGACAGGTTCCAGATGAGCGAGGAAAGTCGTTTGCACCGCGCTGCGGCTCACATCGAGGCCACTGCGCGCAAGGAGCCTTCCCCAGGCCGTGATGATCGGGCGGCCGCGCCAGTCTTCGACGCCTTCGGGCAGTCTTCCGAGCGATATGCCTATCTGGTCGAGTTCGGCCCGATTATCCCCTGGATAGCACTCCCGAATGGCACGATAGTGGATGTGGGACCGCGCGGGCTTCAGAAGCTTGGGTTCGCGACGCACGAGGTGTTGCGCGCACAGTGGCGAAGCGCAATCCACAAAGCCGACCGTAAGGTTCTCCAGCAGGCGTGGCGTAACGCGAATGAGGGCGACTGTGCCCTGGAGATTGAATGTCGCATCCGTCTGGCGGATGGGCAATACCGCTGGTTCCACGTCCGCGCCACCGCGCTACGGGATCCATACGGCCAAATCCTACGGTGGTGCGGCACCGCCGAGGATTGCGACGAGAGGCGTTGCGCGACGGACAAGTTGCGCGCCAGCGAGGAACGTTACCGCCTCGCGACCAAGGCGACGAACGACGTGGTCTGGGACTGGGACTTCAATACGGGTCAGTTGACCTGGGGCGAAGCGATGTGCAGCCAGTTGGGCCATGTTCTCAGCCCCGAAACAAACCACGGGGATTGGTGGAAGGCGCAGATTCATACCGACGACCGAGCGCGCGTTTCTGCCAGCATCGAAGAGGTAATAAGCACCGGTTCAAGCGAGCGATGGCGGGAGTGCTATCGTTTCCGACGCGGTGATGGACGGTATGCGGACATCGTCGACTGCGGGTTCGTGGTGACAGACGAGAATGGCAAAGCCACCCGCATGGTCGGGGCGATGATGGATATGACCGAACGCAACCGCGCCGCGGCTGCGCTTCACCTGAGCGAGGAGCGCTATCGCTATACAATTGAATTGTGCGAGCAGATCGCTTGGACCGCTTCGCATGACGGCATGTTAATTGAGGTCGGGTCGGCATGGTCGCGACTGACCGGGCGCCCGCTTGAGGAAGCGCTCGGGACACGTTTATTGCGCTCCGTCCACTTTGACGACGTGACCCGGCTCCGGAGCCACTGGAAGCAAAGCATCGCGACCGGTCAGCCGCTCAACTGTATCTATCGCCTGATGCTGCAGGACGGGTCGTTCAGGTGGATGCGCTCGCGCGGTGCCCCTTTGCGCAACGACACCGGCGTTATTTCACGCTGGTATGGCACGACCGAAGACGTCCATGAGCAGCGTCTGGCGGAATTGGATGTGGCGTGGCGCGCGAGCCATGACGTGCTGACCGGTCTCGCCAACCGCGCCACGTTCCAGAAATGCCTCGAGGGCACATTGCAGCGCGCTACATCGCGGGGCGGTCCGTCGGCAGTGATCATTTTTGACATCGATCGGTTCAAACTCATCAATGACCGATACGGCCACGCAGCTGGCGACACTGTACTACGCTGGATCGCGGAACGATTGACGGTCCTTGAGTGCGGCACGCCGGCGCGGCTTGGCGGCGACGAGTTTGCTGTGCTGCTTCAGGCCGCTGATCAAGTGGGGGTTGAACAGCAGGCGCATGACATAGTCTCCGCGCTACACGGTGTAGTAGAGGTGGACGATATCCGGATCGAATGTCAGGTGAGCGCAGGGCTTGCGATTTACCCCTTGCATGGCCCCACGGCCGAGGAGCTGCTCCGGAGCGCTGACCTCGCGCTGTACGATGCCAAGGCCAGTGGTCGAAATTGCTTGCGCCCATTCAGGCCAGAACTGCGCGCTGAGCTCCAGCGCCAGGTGTCCATGCTCGCTGTAGGTCGTGAGGCGCTAAGCGCCGAGTGGATTAGGCCCTTCTACCAGCCCAAGGTAGATCTTATCACAGGTAAGGTCGTTGGCTTCGAGGCATTGCTGCGCTGGGATCATCCCACGCGGGGGGTACAGACGCCTGACACACTGGCAGCCGCCTTCGACGACCGCGATCTTGGATGTCAGATTAGCGCGTTCATGCAGCGCCAGGTGATCGGTGACATGCGACATTGGTTGCAATCGGGGGTGGCATTCGGCCATGTCGCGCTGAACGCCTCTGGGGTAGACCTACGCCGCCCCGGCTTTGCCGACGAGCTACTGGGGCGTCTGGCGGCCGCGGGCGTACCTGCTGCCATGGTGGAGATCGAGATTGTCGAGTCAGTGTTTCTCGGTCGGGACCTCGACATCGTGGAGGAGGCCTTCGCCATCTTAAGCCGGGCGGGCATTTCTCTTTCCCTCGACGACTTCGGTACTGGCTACGCCTCGCTGTCGCATCTCCAACGCTTTCCAGTGTCGGTTTTGAAGATCGACCGGTCCTTCGTTACGCCTCTACTGGCGGACTGCAGCGACGCGCCGATCGTGAACGCCGTGATTGGCCTCGCGACGGGTTTTCGAATGAAAACCGTGGCTGAAGGTATCGAGACGGCAGAACAGGCGCTTTTGCTACGCCGTGCCGGTTGCGATATCGGACAAGGCTTCTTCTTCAGCCCTGCACGGCCAGCGGCCGACATCCCCGAACTTACACGACGTCGTTTTTTCACAGTGCCTATCCGGTGTAGCGGCGCTTAATTGCTGACACGATCGGCTTTCAGGGCCTGCTGCTCTGAGTCAGTTATTCCTCCACCCTCGTTGCAAGGCAACCACGTCTATTTTATGGAAGGCAGACGAGGTATGGAAGATCCTTTGGTCTTGGGGTCGCAACGTACTGATAAAGTGTCGTTACACAGCGTAGCCAACTTCATTCATTTGATCGATCACCTACGTTTAGGTATAACTTATTGCTTAACGACCAAGCAAGCCCAATATCGACGGTATATTTTCTACAGAGCGATCTGCTGCTAGGTGCTATCGAGGATACGTAAATTTAAAGATAATCAGATTTTTTGATACGCTCTGGATATTCATCCCTCGCACGCCATCGGATATTGCGTCTGAGACAACGGTTTAGCGCCATCGCGCATTTGACTTATTAAGCCAAGCGCGATTGATTCCGGCCTGCGCTTTTTGCGTCGTATAACGCCACGTCGGCACGCTTGAGAATACCATTGCAGGTATCCTCGCCCACGGTTGAGGCAATGCCAAGGCTGACGGTAACCATTGGTTGTGCGGCATCCTGCGACGCTTGAACGTTGGAGCGGACGCGCTCAGCGATCTGCAACGCCAAGCTTGCGTCGGTATCGGGCAGGATGATGACGAATTCCTCCCCGCCATAGCGACCGATAAGGTCGGTGTTCCGCAGCCCCTCGGCGGCGGCCGACGCGACGCGTTTAAGAACCTCGTCGCCAATATCATGCCCGTAGTGATCGTTGACCAATTTGAAATGGTCAATGTCGAACAAAACGATCGATAGCTTGGCTCCTCCGGCGGCGACTCCCTTCAATCTGGCATCGAGATATTCTACAATTCGCCGCCGGTTCGCGAGACCGGTCAAAGCATCGGTTGAGGCGAGTAACATCGCAGCCTCAGCACTCCGGTCGGCTGTGTCGCGAGCATCTCTTAGGATCTGTCGCGCCTCGATTTGCTCTGTGACATCGCGGATCAAACCGAAGAGTCCGATCGCATCGTCTCTCGACGAGTAAACGCGCTCACCTTGCGTCTCGACGTGCCGGACAGAGCCGTCGGAACGTACCAGCCGGGCTTCGAATGCAAACGGCTGACCATCCGTGAGTGCGCGCGTTACAGCCTCCGATACACGCCGCCGGTCACCTGGATGATACAAATCGATGGCCTGATCGAGTGCTGGGGGCTGGCCGTCCGGCAGGCCGTGAATGCGGAATACCTCAGGTGACCAGGAGATCGCCTGATTGGAGGGATTGATACGCCAATGCCCGATATGCGCGGCCGCCTCAGCTTGATCGAGCAAACGGACACGTTCCGAAAGATTGATCCTTAAACGATCGCGAGCGGCAAGAAGTGTTGCCATCGGGAGCGCGGAAATGATTAGCGACAAAAGGTAGAACTGAAAAAACAGAATACGCGATTCATGCGACGCACGGATCAGGAAGATAGGTCCCGAGCCCAACCAAAGCGCAAGAGATCCGAGCACCACAACGACGATAATGCTGATGACCCCGCCGAGCATGCCGCCGCGCAGGACTGCGATCACGATGACCATCATAGGGACAAAAAGCATTGGAAACTGGCTTTGGTAAAACGTTACGCCGGTCGCGACGAACGTCAGCACCACGATGCCGATCAAATTCAGCGACTCGCGTACCGACACCGCTTGCTTCGCTGACGCCGCTACTTCAAATATGGCAAACAGCAGCGGCGTCACGAGCAACATGCCTAGCCATACCGTGCTAAGCCAAGCTAACGTGAATTCGCGGCTTGGCTGGGGAGAAATGCAGGCGGCCACTCCTGCACCTACCGACGCGGCGATCAACGTTGCGATGAAGAACGTGGACAAGCCTGATGGATCGATAAAAGATACCCGCCGCCCTGCTCGCCGGCGCAATATCAGCGTGGCAACCATCGCCTCGATCCCGTTTGCCGCAGTAAATCCAGCAGCGACGCCGAATCCTGCTCCATCAAGAAGGTTTGCCGCCAGACTCGCAACGATAGCAGCTATAGCGAACCGCCAAACCGCGCGCCGGGGCACGATTAGCAACGTTGCTAATAGAATGCCGCTCGGCGGCCAGATTGCAGCTATTCCGTGAGACCCCCGCGCCTCGATCAGCGACAACACGGCGAAGGCAAAATAGGCGATGCCGAGCAGCGCTGGACCGAGCGGCGAATAGCCTAACCGTGCAAACATTCGGCGCATGGTAATCATGTAGCCGAAAATGATTAACGGCACCGCTTATCAATTTAGATTGTGGTCGGATCATCGCGTAAAGCGGCAAACAAAGCTGCCCCGTGTCGACATCCATCGTTCGGTAGAGGGCTGTAGACGCGCTCGGCAACTTTGCGTTGTACATCTGCCCTCAAGCGCGATCGGCTGATGGGCGTTCTCAACGAGCTTAATACCCGCTTCGGAAAATTGGCCGCCCCAACGGCGTCGCACGGGTTCAAGCGGCAGTGGAAAATACGATCTGAGATGAAGTCGGCCGCCTGGACACCTGATATCCCTGAAGTGCCGCAAGTTCGAGCAGGGTAAGCTGGTGAGCGATCGGCGATGCGGGTTTCGCGCGCAAGGCGGCCGCCCCGTTTCTATGACTCAAATGTGTCAGCTGCGGCTCTCGGAGCCTCCAGAGCCGACGCCGACCACGGACTAAGGGTTCAAGGGGGGGTGCCAGCTTGGGTTGGGCGCCGATCCATCGACAGTGTTGCGTTGGAGCTATAGCCGCCTCGGAACACCGCTTGATTTGAATATATCGCTGATATGATAGTTACTGCCTATCGGAGACTCCGCCGTGATTCAGTCAGATACATCTGTAGCAAAAAGATACGCTTATTCATATGTTCGCTTCAGCAGCCCCGAGCAGATGAGCGGCGATAGCATCAGGCGCCAGACGGCGCTGGCTGTTTCTTATGCCGATGAGTTCTCCCTCATTCTCGACGATCGCCTTACTTACAGAGACTATGGTATATCCGGTTTCCGGGGTCAGAACTCTGCGTCAGGGCGCCTTGGAGATTTCCTTGGGGCAGTTTCTCTAGGAATCGTACCACAAGGCAGCCTTTTGCTTGTCGAGAATCTCGACCGACTAAGTCGAGAAAGCGCCTTGAATGCTCAGAGTCTGCTGACACAAATTGTTCTTGCTGGGATAACGATTGTCACACTATCCGATCGGCGAACTTACTCGATCGATGAGTTACGTCGAGACCCGATGGGCTTAATATACGCGCTGATAAACTTTATTCGTGCGAACGAAGAAAGTGAGTTAAAGTCATTTAGGGGGAAGGCAAGTTGGAGCGCGAAAAGGGCGATCGCAGAGTCCGAGCCGATCACATCCAGCTGTCCGAGATGGCTTTCACTTAATAAGAATGACAAGACATTTTCAATAATACCAGCGAGGGCAAAGGTAGTCAGAGATATATTTTCACTTGCTCAAAAGGGCGTATCAAATACTAAAATAGCAGAAACGTTTAACCGCCATAAGGTGCCAGCTTGGAAGTCAGATAGTCTCTGGACGCGCGACAAAGTGGGTTGGATTGCCAGATCAAGCGCGGTCATAGGAACCTTTGTTCCTCATGTCATAGAATGGAAAGACGGGAGGCAGACTCGCGTCCCTTGTCCGCCTATACGTCGATACTATCCTGCTATCATATCAGTAGACACGTTTCAGCAAGTACAGACCGGTCGCCTGACCAGCAATTGGGCTGGCCATGGAAGTATTGGCTATATACTTAATCAAATTGCAGTGTGTGAAAATTGCGGCAGTTTGATGATTATTAGTCCATCAGCCCCGAATGGCCCGAGCATGATATGCTCGGCATCCGTAGCTGGAACAGCAGCCCATTATGCGCCCATCGCGTATGGCCCCGTTGATGCCGCTCTTCGCCAAGGCCTATCCGCAATTTTCACTGCCTGCGACATTAGCGCACCTGGATATGGCCGAAGCAGGCGCCTTTCTGTAGCTCAAAACAATGTCGATCGAGCCAGGCGCGAGCTTCTCGCGGTCAGCCTTAGCTCATCTCATACCGATTTATTGGAAGAGATGCGCCATACCCTTTATCTATTAGAGCAGGATTTATTAGATAAGGCGGATATGTATCAACACTCAGCGACTAGCAAACTAGAAAAAAAGCTATCTGAGGCCATCGGATGCCTTTCGACAGGTCGCCATGATAAAAAGTCGTCCATTGCCATAAACAAAGTAATAAGAATCATATTCTCTAAGGTAGTTGTCCGTTCAAAAACAGGGCACATTGATTTATACCATGATGACGGAAAGGCCCAGCGTATAAATATATAGCGTTGTACTACTATAGACTTAACCAACTTCAGCACGTCTAAGACATAAAACAATTATATATTGGCGATCTTACAGGGTAGTCTTTCTAGATGCGGGCTTCATTACAACTAAAATCTCTATAATATGCTATCAATAAATGTTCTATTGAATAGATATTACCTTTCTATTATGTACATTAATGCAGACGATACACTTTGATAGTTTGTACAAATCACAAGTCGTTAAGGGCCAGCTATTTCATTATAGGTCTATAGACATTTCAGGAGAAGTGGGTATGTCGTCTTTTTACATGAGCAGAACCAGATTTCTCAATGGCTTAAGGAAGAAGGGATTGCGAGAGCTGCATCGACCAAAATCATAGATCCCATTGAGCGAGATCGATACCATATTCGTGCAGAGCATTATGCTGACTACGCTTGGAGTCTCGCAGAGGCGAATGATCACGTATTTATTCCTTCGGAAATCTGGCATTAAAATTCACACAGGGCGGTGAAAATTGCAGCATAAGACGGGGTCCAGCTCACGTGAGCTTGACGTTGTATGGCCTTGGTGCGGCTAAGTGGTAAAAGGACTTAGCTGTTGTATATCCTTGGCATCGCAGCGTTATTCAAGGAGGGCCTTGATTGATTACGCGTTTAGTACCGAAGTAGTTTTTCGTCGTAAATAATTTTCCTAAATGGCAAACCTTAGTGGATCATAGAATGACTGATGAAAATATCCAGCTGAACGCTGTCGAGCTTGCCATCGAATTGACAATTGCGTGGCTGTCTAATTCTAATACCCGAACATCCGCCGATGAGGTTCCAGCGTTTCTCGCCCGGATGCATTCGAGCGTTCAGTCTCTGATGAGCAGCGCTGAAGAAACAGACGGTCCTGCTGCTGGCGCGCAGGATTACTCACCCGCAGTTTCGACGCGAAAGTCTTTGGCGAACCCCGACTTTATCGTAAGCATGGTTAATGGAAAGGCGTATAAAACTCTACGTCGCCACCTTTCAAAGCATGGCATGACGCCAGAGGAATATCGCCTGCGGTATAACCTGAAGAACGATTATCCTATGGTTGCTCCGACCTATTCTGAAGTGCGCCGTGCGATGGCCCACAGGATTGGCCTGGGCAGCGTCCGCAAGGGCGATGGCACGTCACCGAAGGCTCCGGCAAGACCGAAAAAGCCAAAAGCGGTACCCTCCGAGTGAGTCTGAGCTGGCCTCCTCATAGGGGCCAGGTTTTGTCGCGCAGTACAACCAAGACACTTAACGTATGATTCCCGTTTGGCCTCCCCATCGTTAACCTGGAGCATGGCTTGCACGATTTAGCAGGATACTATCCATCCGAGAGTTCGAGTTACCTACTTTAACGTTTGTGTATGCAGGAAATCGGCCCAGCCGCTGTTGACCGATTGGTGCAGCTACGCCCTATCGAAAAACACATGATTTACGACATCCCCGGTTTTTGCATTCGCTGAATCATGCCGCCTTCGGCCATAACGTTCGACAAACCCTGTCGCTTTGATAGAGTGTTCGAGAACGTGCTTTCGGGGGTTTGTCGTACATGCTGCGTGGATATATGCGGGTCTCGTCGGCCGATGACCGCCAAACGGTCGATCTTCAGCGGGACGCGCTAGTCGCAGCCGGCGTCGATCATCGTCATCTCCATACCGACAAGGCATCCGGCGCACGTGACGATCGGCCAGGACTGAAAGCCTGCCTCGATTATCTGAACCAGGGCGACACGCTGATAGTATGGAAGCTCGACCGGCTTGGACGGTCGCTGCCGCACCTACTGGCGATCGTTACAGATCTGAAGACGCGCGGTATCGCTTTCCGCTCGCTAACCGAGCAGATGGATACGACCACGCCGCACGGCGAATTGCTCTTCTCCTTTTTCGGCGCACTCGCACAGTATGAGCGCGCACTGACGCGCGAGCGCGTAATGGACGGGCTTGCTGCAGCGAAGCGTCGCGGACGCAAGGGTGGCCGCCCGCCGATGATCGATACCGAAACCCTCGAACGGATTACAGCCGCGCTGGATGGTGGGGCCAGCAAGGCATCTGTCTGCCGAACCTTCAAGGTACCGCGCTCAACGCTAATCGGCACGCTGGGCCGGATCGGCTGGACCGCACCTGCGAAGACCTAACTCGGCCGCATCAAGCAGTCTGTCCGAAAAACACACGGCTATCGATAATAGGCTCTGCAGGGTCGCTCATCCTGAGTGATATGCCGCAATCATGGCGCTAAACGAGGGGCAACTCGTGCCTCATTATATGTGGTGCGTCCCAGGATGGACCATTGATCGGCAATTTCGTGAGCTTTCGGCAAACGGATCGCTTCCTCGTTAAATATCTGTTTATCTTGAACATCGGAGCGATTGAACCTAATTGCATGCCCCCCCCAAAGATACCGAGATTATAATGAACGATGACATTAACGCGGTCGAGTTGGCCGCTGAACTGACCGCTGCGTGGTTGGCCAATCCTAACACCCGCACGAATGCCGAGGATGTGCCTGAGTTTTTGCGGTCAATGCATGCCGCTGTCGATCAACTGTCAGGCACAGCTACTTCAGCAGCCCCGGAAGAAGCTGCTCAATCTTATGAACCTGCTGTCACGGTGCGTAAGTCGCTGGCGTCGCCCGACCACATCATTTCGATGATCGACGGCAAGTCATACAAGACGTTACGCCGCCATCTGTCGAGCAATAGCCTTACGCCCGAGGAATACCGAGCACGCTACAACCTGAAGGCCGATTATCCCATGGTCGCACCATCGTACTCGGAAGCACGGCGGACCATGGCAAAGTCGATCGGTTTGGGGCGTAAACCCGGTCAGACAGCCGAAAAGGCTACTGATGATTCTACTAAGGCTCCCCGCAAACCTCGCGCAACCAAGGTAACCGAGGAGGCATAAACGAAAGCGGGGAGGCGAGCCCTCCCCGTTTCCGTTCGTCTTCGCCAAGTTTCGGACGTCTCGTCTGTCGCGACTTTTGCGACACCGGCGCGCTTGCATCATGCCGCTCTTAGACCTGCCCCATTCCGAGAAACGATAGTCATCGGGACCACGATCGACCTTCCGATAATCGTATAAACCTGGAGCAATGGTCTGGATGGATCAGGAACCTAATGCCCCGCATCAGTCGTTACGCTCCAGTATCAAATGTCGCGCTACGATGGCGCGATGATAGGGGAACGTAATGGCCGATCCACACAACAAGGACGGGGCTCCTCCGCGCTCAATTCATATCGAGAAGAAAAAAGTTAACTGGCTTGCTTGGATTGCGCTTGCCGCAGGTGTTTTGGCGCTGCTGTTTACACTCAGCCGTTGTGGGCATGACGAGACAGTCGCAGTTGTACCGACATCCAGTTCGTCGCCGACCGAAGTCGTTGCAACGACCCCAGGTGCGTCGTCGGCTACAGCGCTTTCGGGCACCTCAGGCCTTGGTGGTTACCTCAGTGGTACACAAGCTGCGCCGCGGACATTCCAGTTCGAACAACTGACTTTTGATACGGCTAAGAGCACGTTGCGTGCCGGCGACGCACAGGAAGTGGCGACCATTGCTACTGTCCTCAAGCAGTATGCAAACACACGCGTCCGCATCGCAGGCTATGCCGACGCTCGGGGGCCGGCAGCTGCTAACGTTGCTCTTGGCAAGGCGCGCGCCGACGCGGTCAAAGCGGCCTTGGTTGCGCAGGGTATCGATGCCGCTCGCATCGAAACCGTGTCTGGCGGTGAGACCGATCCGGTAGACACCAACGCTACGACCGCCGGTCAGGCTGAGAATCGTCGCACCGAGCTGGTCGTAACCTCGCGCTAATGCACTGACATATCTGGAGATCACTTATGACCCGTACCATCACCGCCTTTTTTGATGACCGTATTGACGCTGAAGCGGCTCAAGAACGGCTGAAGCAATCACGCGTGGATGCCGATCACATCCGCATCCATGACAAGACCAGCGACGGCTACAATGAAACCACGCGCTCGACGCACGAGGATCGCGGCATTTGGGCGTCGATCAAGAATGCATTTCTGCCTGACCATGACCGCCACACATACGAAGAGGGCGTGCGTCGTGGCGGCTTCCTTCTAACCGCAGATGTCGATGACGATGCCGTTGGTGAGGCCGTCAGCGTCCTGGAAGAAGCAAACACGGTCGATATCGATGAACGTGCCCAATCCTGGCGTTCGTCGGGTTGGGATTACGAGCCAGCCGAGGCAGCGGCGACCGCTGCCAGCTATGGTCTCGATGCTTCGCCGGATCGGGCATTTGCAACGTCTGGCGACGATGTACCACCTGCTAACACGTCATCGATCTACGGACGTCGAGATCTAGACCGTGGTTCGTCGCGGGTACGCTCGTACGGCAACGACCATAGCATTGGTAGCAAGGCGAAGGGCATGGCTGACGAGGCGCTTGGTAACGTCAAGCAGGCAACCGGCAGCGTGTTTGGAAACGAGAGCCTGAAACACGACGGTATCGAGCAGGAACGTCGTGGTGAGAGTGAGCAGGGCAAGGGCCCAGACCGCTCATAGACTAAAATGATGATGAGCGATGGCAGTGCCATCGCTCATCATCTCCTAGTCTATTAGCGATTAAGAATGCGCGGCGTCTTGCGGCACAGTTTCATTCCCCACCGGAAAGACCCGTCATGATCGCCGCTTCCGGGTTCCCCGACCCATATATCCTCATTCTCACCGGCTTTGGCCTGCTTACCGCGCTGGTTGTCTGGTTACCGCTGGCGCTTCGTAAGCTACCGCTATCGTTGCCGATCGTCTGTATCGCGCTAGGCGCTGCGCTGTTCTCGTTGCCGCAGGTCACGCTCAGGCCGCTGCCGCTTCTTTACCCCGAGATCACTGAACGCTTCACCGAGTTTGTCGTGATCATCGCGCTGATGGGGGCTGGCCTGAAGATTGACCGGGTGTTCAGGTGGCGGGACTGGGCGGTGACCTGGCGACTGTTAGCGATCACGATGCCGCTGGGGATTCTTGCTATCACGGCGGTGACGGCATGGGGAATGGGACTGCCATGGGCGATCGCTCTGCTGCTTGCTGCCAGCCTGGCCCCCACGGATCCTGTCCTGGCAGCCGATATTCAGGTCGGGCCACCCAAGAGCGAGGACGAGGACGAGGTACGGTTCGGACTCACCTCTGAAGCCGGCCTCAATGATGGCTTCGCATTTCCGTTCGTCCATCTTGCCATCATGCTGGCAGCCGCAACCGCAGCCGGGAACAGCAAGCCGTGGCTGGGTGAGTGGCTGACTTACCGCGTCTTATGGGAAATCGGCGCCGGCGTCGGCGCCGGGTGGCTGATCGGTCGGGCCTTTGGCTGGCTGACCTTCCACGTTCCAGCACAAACCAAGCTTGCGCAGACCGGTGACGGCCTGATCGCGCTGGCTGCGACCTGCATCTCCTACGGCTTTACCGAGATCATCCACTGTTACGGCTTCCTCGCCGTGTTCGTGACTGCTTTGACGTTTCGAGGGACGCACCGGACCCACGACTTTCATCACGACATGCACGACGTCACCGAGCAGATCGAACGGCTGGCAATGATGGTCTTGCTGTTGCTGTTTGGCGGTGCGCTGGTCAGCGGGCTCCTGAATTCGGTATCGTTGACGGATGCGTTGATCGCGCTCGTGATCCTGCTGGTCATCCGTCCAATTACTGGCCTGGTCGGCCTGGCCGGCCACCGGGCTGACCGCTCGGAAAAGCTGACGCTGGCCTTCTTCGGTATCCGCGGCGTCGGATCGATCTATTATCTCGCCTATGGTCTGAACCACATCCACGTCGATGCGGCCGAACGTCTGTGGGGCCTCCTCGGACTGGTCGTGCTGTTTTCGATCGTTCTGCACGGCCTCACCGTGACGCCAATCATGCGTTTGCTCGATCAGCAACATGGGCGAGATCCAGACAAGGATGCGCCCCCCGCCGTGGGGGCTTGAGGCAGCTTTGGATCAGGGATCGTATCAACATTGGTGTGCAGCGTGAGAACGGCGATCGCATGCCAGATGCAAGAGACGCGTAAAGGGACAAGGCATGACCGAGACGAACAAGGGGAACGCGAGAGGGCACGACGCTGGCAGTCCTGGGCTATCCCTGCAAAAGGCTGGAAAGACATTGCTCTGCGAGCATGGAAGGAAGCAGGCCAGGATAACATCAGCCTTGTAGCCTCCGGCGTGGCTTTCTGCGGCGTGCTCGCCATGGTGCCTATGCTGGGCGCCGTAGTGCTGAGCTACGCCCGAACTTCCTGACTAATATTGCGCAGACAGCGCATGCCTGCCGATCCAAAGTCCTAGCTCGATCGAAGGTTACCGGACCTATAGGTTCCAGCATCTGTTGGTACCTGTCACAACAAGGAAGCCGACATGAATCTCAATGACCTGCTGCCTGATGGTGGCATCGATGCACTCGCCGCCCAGCTAGGCATACCGCGTGACCAAGCCCAGCGCGGCGCAGAAGCGCTGCTGCCGTCGGTTCTGGGCGGCATGGGAAATAACACGACGCAGTTAGACGCCCATGTGAACACGCTTGGCGGCGCAGACCTTGCTTCGAACGTGTTGGGCAACCAGCCGACGCAAATCGACCACGGTAATCAGATCCTCGGCGGTATCTTCGGATCGAAGGACGGCAGTCGTGAGGTCGCCGACAACGCGGCGCAAAGCAGCGGCCTGGCACCCGAGCTTCTGAAGCAGATGCTGCCGATCCTGGTCATGCTGGTGGCCGGCCATCTGACAGGGCGCTCGGCCGGGCAGCAAGGTGGCCTTGGTGGGATCCTGGGATCTGTACTCGGTAGCCTGGGTGGCGCCGGAGTTGCAGGCGCTGCGCCTGGGGGCGGTCTTGGCGGCGGACTGGGGGGCATTCTTGGTTCGGTATTTGGCGAACGGCGATAGAGCCGTCCGGACATAAGACCGTCCTGCTGATCAAACCAGTGGTCTTGAGAGCAAGAAACATCCCGTCGCCACGTGGCTACAGCACGGCGATAACATCGACGGCATAACTGGGGAGCGCATGTGATGCGGAGACGAGGAAACAAGCGAGCCGGTCCTGTGGCAATTGCCATCTTCGTGATGATCGTGGCACTCGTAGTCACGATCTGCTGGCTCGCCGCGCGTGGCTTTCACAAAGAGCCGAATAGACCACTGCGTGGTAGTCAGACGCTGCCAGCTCAGGCAGCGCAGGGGACGGTAGCAGTAGCGCCTCCGAACGCTAGTCCAGCTCGCTAAATTGAGGACGGTTAAGCCAGCAGTCCAAGGCCGAAGGGGACTGCAAAGGGTGCGGTCCCCTTCGGATTGGGCGCGTTAGTTGCGCAGGCTGTCTGGAACGATACCGCCGTTATCGGAAAGCTTCTGCATCACTGCCTTGTGAAGGGCGATGTTCTGCTCAGCTGAGCCGTCGGCGGCTGCATGGACGTTGAGTTCGCTGGCAAGCTCCTTGCGAGCCGTCAGACTGGAATCCAGGTCCAGCAGCTTTAGAAGATCGACGATCGAGCTCTGGTAGTTGCCGCCGCCATTTTTCATCGATGCCATCTCGCTAAGGACCGCACCGACGTCGACGGACTGCTGAGGCGCCGTTGGGGCGGGCTGAGCGGCAACGGCTGGGGCGGCCTGTGGTGAGGCCTGCGGCGCAGTGGCAGGAGCCGGAGTCGGCGCTGCGGCTGGCGCGGACTTGTGGTGAAAAACCTTGTTCATGATCGTGCTGAAGATGCTCATAACCGTGTCCCAATAAGCCGGCAGCTGTGCCGGCAGACATCCAGAACGAACGCGCCTTATGATCGGTCCGGAGCTCGTTGTTGGGGCGGAACGGTCCCCTCAACGCACGCGTTGAACGCAAGACAGTAAGTTGCGAGCAGATGGAGAGTATGATGAATTTCAAAACCCTGGCACTGGTATCGGCAGCGGCCCTGTCATTGGCCGCTTGCGGCAAGAAGGCCAACGATACGACCGTCGTTGATAACAGCACCTACGCCAACACGACCGCTACGGACGTGAATGCAGCCGGTTCCAATGACGCCATGGCAGCACCCGCCTCAGGTGGGCAGGCTTTCGTCAACGTGGCAGCTGCGAGCGATGCGTTCGAGATCGAGACCTCGAAGCTGGCCATGACCAACGGCGCATCTGCTGCGGTAAAGAAGTTCGCTGGCCAGATGATCACCGCACATGAGGGATCGACTGCAAAGCTGAATGCCCTAACCGCGACGCTGTCACCAGCTCTGACGCCTGACCTGGCGCTGAATGCCGAGCAGCAGCAGAAGCTTGCCGATCTGAAGACCAAGCAGGGCACTGATTTCGACACCGCATACGTGGCTGCCCAGGTCGCCGGGCATCAGGAGACGCTCGATACGCTCAAGGGATATGCTGCGACCGGCGACGTGCCGCAGTTGAAGACGTTCGCAGCGGGCTTGGCACCGACGGTTGCAGCGCATCTCAATATGGCAAAAGCTCTTTAGTCCTAAGGTTGGGTCTTAGGCGATGATGTATGAAGCCAAGAGGTGCACGTATTGTACCTCTTGGCTTTGCATAACGAGGGGCCACACGACCTCAATCTGCAATGGCATCCTCGCGCAGAGGAATGGTCTGGCGGCCGGACATTCTGGAGCGCAAGCTGAGCTAGTCCGGGATGGTAAACCTGCGCTACAAGAGCTGTTGGAAGCGCCAGTGGCTTGATCGCTTCCTTGACTGGCTTGGCGAAGAGCTACCCTATTGCGGCGTGCGCTAGGTGTTCTGAACCGTGGCGATCGGATCTATTTGGCAGCCCTAAGCTGCCCCTCATCGACATCGGCCCTTTCTTCCGCATCGACGCCGCGTTCAAGTCTGGCCTCATCTGCGGCGAGTACCGCCGCATTTTAATTAGTGATGCCAAACCTCGCCGCGACGTCGGGGCGAAGCGCAGCAGGTCTGGTCGAGCCGCAGGAGGCCAGCTGCTCGGTCCAGCGCATCCGTCGTTTCAAAGCGACAAGTTCATTCATTGCGCTGTGGGGGACGATCTTTATCGCTTGCCGTCATCGCCCGTCTTTGTCGCTGATCTCCTAAATTCTGCAACAGTTGAAGCAACCGCCGGCTTTCAGATGTTCGATCGTCGCATAACTCCGTTGCAAAACGAACCAGTTCCGAGACACATTTGCGACGCTTAGTTTGGGGATAAATGCTGGGGGCACGGCGGGGCAGGATAGGCGGCTAGCGGATATGCTCCACCTTAAGCCCTTTGACCTTTACCTTTTTCCACTCCCGGTCCGCGGTAAGCGCGGGAACACTAAGCTGCATCGCGAGCGCTAGACAGGAACGATCGCCGAGGCCGCGCCCAAACTCCTTCGTCTGAGTGTGCAGGCCAGCGGCCGCGTACGCTGCCTCCATGTCGTGGGAACGTACATCGAGACGAAGCTCGTCTAGGATCTCGCGGATGGTGGCCGCGTCCAAACCGCTAAGCAGGAGCTCCTTGACGACCTCCTGTAGATTCACGGCCGAGATCGCTGCTCGTCCGACGTGCGGTGTGACCTTGTCAGCGCCTGGCTCATCTCGAACCAGCGCCAACACCGCAGATGCATCCATTACAACAGATGTCATGCTGGATTTCCCTGCGGGTCCGAATGGGAAGGCTCGCCTGCCTCCGCGACGGCCTCTGCCTTACGATCAGACAGAAAGTCGTCGACTGTTCGGGTCTGCTTGGCATGCTCTCGATAAAGCGCCTGAGCTCGAGAAACCCCGTGGCCAATCGGCGACAGGCGGACCTCATCGTCCTCAACCGTCAAGATGACCTTCGCATCACCATGCAGGCCCATCGCTTTGCGAACCGATGCGGGCAGAACCATCCGACCGTTACTGGCTACTTTAACGTCTATGGACTGCGTGGCCATGGCAGCGAGTCTCCTTAATGCCTCTATGGAGTCTATGCCACTTCAGGCAGTATGACACAACTCCACCTGTGGCCTAAGGCCGCCCCTATCACGTCAGGTATGTCATTCTGGGTATACCCTGAGTGGGCATGGGCTTTGGTACACGAAACCCGTTCAATCAGGGTCGGCAGCAGCTAAAATGAACACCTCATTATGAGGGTCTAGAGGCTGCCTGAACACATTAGCGATGCGCGACTGACTCAGCCGCGCGGATCGCTGCGTCAGCCTCTGCCTGTAGACGGCGATCACGAGCAATCTTGGCGAGCAGCGTTCGACTGCACCCAGTCGCATCCATTATATCGCGCCAGCTTCGGCCATCGCGGAGAAGGCTCGAGATCGCCGCGTTGCGGGTCTTGTTCTCGGGGCGTCCCTTATAAAGGCCCGCTGCCTTGGCTTTCGCAGTGCCTTCGGCCTGTCGACGACGACGATCCTCATAGTCCTTGCGGGCAACCGCGGCGAGTACGTCCAGCATCATGGCGTTGACCGCTGCGAACATCCGGCCGGTGAACTCATCGGTCGGTGCCGTCAGGATCCAGGACGTCGGCAGGTCGAGCGCGACGATCCGGACCTGCTTCGTGTCGAGCAGATTGCGCAGCTTGATCCAGTCCGGTGAGGTGAGGCGAGAAAGCCGATCAACCTGCTCGACCAGGAGCACGTCTCCCGGCTCGCAATCCGATAGCAGGCGGAACAGCTCGGGCCGGTGAAGCTTGGCACCACTTTCGTTTTCAACATAGCGGGCCGCAATCCTAAGCCCGTGCTCCGTCGCAAACACGTCGAGGGCGCTCTTGGCGCGCGCGGCATCCTGTTCGGAGGTAGATGCGCGAAGATAGGCTCGGATGAACATGCCGCAGTCTGCTATATGTGGTACTTATTAGTCCAGTCCTTTTTACGCATTCAGGACGGTGATAAAGTACCAGCGATTGGGGGGTCTGCGAAAGGCATACGTCAAAGGCACCGGAGATTATGCGTTTCGGGCAACTTCGAGTCGGAGAACCATAGTCCTACCGATGTGGCACGCACGAGGCATTTTAGCATACAGTGAGGACGGTTGTTGCCAGGCCAGTAAATGCCTAAAAGACGATAATGATGCTGGTCGAAGGTGCAGAGGCCGTTATGACGCTACAGATCAACATAACGCCAAATGGGCGCATGAGCCTGCCTGTTGACGTTCGCAAGCGGTTGGGCCTGACGAATGGCGGTGCAGTATATCTCGACGAAACCGAAGATGGCGTTGTTCTGCGAACCGCCAGCCAAGCGGTGGCAAGGGCGCAGGCGCTGGCCGCGCAATATACCGGCGGTAATCCCGACGCCTCGGTGGACGCATTCCTACAACGGCGTCGTGAGGACAGCGGCGAATGAGCGTGGTTTTCGACGCCTCGGCTCTCATCGCGATGATCAAGGGTGAAAAGGGGTCCGCCAAGGTTGCAGCCGGTATCGCCGGTATCGCCGGTATCGCCGGTGCGCGAGTGAGCAGCGTGAACTACGCCGAGGTAGTGACCCACTTCATACATGCCGGAATGCCCGAGCGACAAGTGGACGCCATGCTCGATCCGCTGCCACTGACCGTAGTGCCGGCCGACAAGGCCTTGGCGCAAATCGCCGGGCGACTGCGCGCCGCGACGGCCGAGGCGGGCCTTAGCCTTGGAGATCGCTTTTGTCTGGCTCTAGCCCGACGGGACGGGTTGCCTGCTTGGACCAGTGACCAGAATTGGAAGAAGATCGCGGATGCGGTCGAGGTCAAGGTCATGACGATCCGCTAGAACTTGGCGGAAAGGGCAGGGGGCAACCACCTGTCGCTCCTCTGAACGCGGAACGTCTGCATTCTGGTGGAAAACCGCCTGTCCGCTGTTGGACGGCGTTCCGGCAAAAGCTGCCGGGCGACTTCCGACCCACTTCCGGCCGTTCGGTAGATCGGCTGGGCATTCCAAAACCGGCCGTTTTCTCAACTCGCAGCAGTCCCGGTTCTCCATCTCCGACGGACCGTTTCGGGAAAACGCAATCGGGAACACGTTTCCGGGAATCGGCTCAACCCGGAGGCATCGAGAGACCGTGCGTACCCTGGCTGTTCCTTGCTTTGCGGGAAAATCCTGTGCTTTGGTCCCCGCTCCAACCCGGGCAGTGGATTAGGACTGCCAGTCACGATAGTCACTCACGAAACACGGGTTTCTATGCGACGAGACTGACTTCTGGACCCTGGAAATTTGCACGTTTGACCACCAAGCGCACCTGATTCGGGTCGACGAGATCACGTGATGGTCGACCGATCAGATACCCCTGAATTGCCGAACATCCCTCGCGTGCTGCGATCCGCAGTTGTCCGGGTTCCTCGATCCCTTCCGCAAGCACAGGGATATGCAACGTCGTGCCCAACGCCACAATCGAGCGCAGAAGCGCGACGGCCTGTTCGTCCCGTTCAATCTCGTCGACGAAAGACTTGTCGAGCTTGATCCTGTCGAACGAAAATGACCGCAGCACGTCGAGCGAGGAGTAGCCGACGCCAAAGTCGTCTAGGGCCAATCCGATACCCATCGCTTTGAGTTCACGCAACTGATCGAGCGCGTAACGACGGTCGCGGATGATCGCGCTTTCAGTCAATTCCAGTGCCAGCCGTTCCGCTGGCAGGCCGCTATCATCGAGCGCGCGGCGAACGGTTCCGACCAACCCAGGATCGGACAGGTGCAATGGCGACAGGTTGACCGCGATCACGTGCCGGTTCGGCCAAAGCGCGGCCTCGAAGCAGGCCTGGGCGATGATCCAGTTGCTGAGCGGGATGATCGCGCCGATTTCCTCAGCGAGCGGGATGAAAATTACAGGAGAAATCAGTCCGCGGGACGGATGCCGCCATCGCACCAGCACCTCGTAGCCGCTGATCTCCCCAGTCGTGACCGAAGCCTGCACCTGATAGTGCAGCTCAAAGTCACCCTTGGCGACGGCGTCGCGAAGCTCGTTGGCCAATTCGCGCCGATCCCGCGCGACTTCATCCATAGTAGGGTCGTAAAAGCATGGGGTAGCCGAATGCGCGCCTTTGGCGCGGTACATCGCGAGGTCGGCTCGGGCGAGGAGCGTGTCGGCGTCGGTGCCATCCTGCGGTGCCAAGGCGATACCGATGTTGGCACCGACTGAGGCGGAAAATCTCTCAAAGGTGAATGGTTCGGCAAAGACCTTGCCGACACGTTCCAGAAAGCTGTCGACCTCGGCCCGCTCCGTATAGGAAACGAGCGCTGCGAACTCGTCGCCGCCAAGCCTTGCAATGCATTCGCCAGGAAGAAGCGCATCGCTCATGCGTGCGGCAAGCGCCATCAGGAGCTGATCCCCGGCTTGGTGACCGTAGGTGTCGTTGACGTTCTTGAAGCGCGACAGATCGAGCATGACGACCGCAAGGTGGGGTGTTCCACCCTTTCGCTCCCGCCGGATCGCCAGTTCTTCGTTGAAGCACAAACGGTTTGGCAGGTCGGTCAGGCCATCATGAAGCGCCATGCGCCGCATCCGCCGATAGGCTTCGCTCTGCGTTTCGCCATCGATAAGCGCGCTGACCGCAGCGCAGCCGATGAACAGCAGCCCGGCACAGGCCGTGCCGAGGGCTAGCTGGATCATTGTGGCATCGGAGAGCCCAAGTTCCGGTCTCAGAACCAGAACGCTGATCCTCATCGCCGCCATGCCGGTGAAGTGCAGCGTCGCGACCGCAAGCCCGAGCAGCAATCCTCCGATGACACGGCGGGCGGTGCGGTTGCTGCGGAAAACGTGAAAGGCTGCGGCAGAGAGCGCCGACGACAACAGGACAGATGCAGCCACATAGGACCATCGCCACTCGACGATACCATCGATCCGGTAAGCCATCATGCCAACATAGTGCATGGTGGAAACGGCGACACCGACGATAGCACCACCGATGAGCACGAACGAACGCGAGCGTCGTGCCGCTAAGGCCAATCCCGGTGCGGCAAGCAGGATTGCAATACCAAGCGAACCGAGAGTGAGGACCGGATCAAGCCTGACCGGCACGCCAGCCTGAAACCCCATCATCGCGACGAAATGCGTGCACCAGACCATCGTGCCTGTACCCACCGAGCACAGTGCGATCCATCCGGTCCTGCTTTTCCCGCGTGATGCGAGAATACGTCCGAAGAGCTGTACGGTTGCGGCAGAGCCGATCAGGGCGACAACGATCGCTACCGCCACGAGGCGGAGATCATGCTCTTGCACGATGCAACTGACCACTTCCATCACGCGGCCAGACTACCCTTGATATGAGCATTCCGTTCGAGTGCCTGAGTCGCCTGTCGCGCCAAACCGGTCAAATACGCTTTCTGATCCCGGGAAGCGGGTTCGCGCTGTTGTGTGTCCAGCACGCACAAAGCTCCAATGTCGGTACCATCCATGAGCGTCAGGGGTGCTCCGATATAGTAGCGGATGTGGGGCTCACCGGTGACAATCAGCAGTTTGACAAATAGCGGATCGGCGCGCGCGTCACAGACTTCAAGCAGTTCCCTACGATCAACGGCATGCGTGCAAAATCCGTCTTCACGAGGCGCGCATTGCATATCAAGGCCGGTCGAGGCCTTTACCCACAAGGTGTCGTCGTGGAGAAGCGTCAGAAGCGAGATCGGCGCATCAAAGGCACTGGCTGCCTTGTGGACGAAGCTGTCAAAGCTTGGCTCGGCAAGATTGTCCAGGGCACCAGTCCTTTGGACGGCTCGTGACCGATTACGCTCCCGTAACATTTTCCAGAACATCGATACCCACCACGTAACTTTGGATTTTCCTTCATATTTTGAAATAGCTTACGAAAGGTTTGCACCGTTGCGGACTGTTGAGGAGAGCTTTCTCTGCACGCGAGAAGCGGCTAAGAACTGGACATAGCGCGAACAACGGTCAAGATATGAGCCAGGCACCAACAATTTCGACCGGCAATGCCGGTCTCGATACGATCCTGACCGGGGGGCTGCCGGCCAACCGTCTTTACCTGCTGGAAGGCACGCCGGGGTCGGGCAAGACGACGCTGGCGCTCCAGTTCCTGCGCGAAGGCGTGCGGCAGGGCGAAAAGGCCCTGTACATTACCCTCTCGGAAACCCGCGAAGAGCTGGCCGTGGTCGCGTCCTCGCACGGCTGGAGCATCGACGATTTCGATGTGTTTGAGTTCAGCGCTGCCTCGGACATTCTAGGCGGTGGGAGCGAACAGTCGGTTCTCCACCCCTGGGAGATGGAGCTAAGCGAGACAGTCCAGCTTATCCAGACCGAAGTCGAGCGGGTGCAGCCGCGGCGGGTGGTGTTCGACAGCCTGTCAGAAATGCGCCTGCTGGCGCAGGATCCGCTGCGTTATCGCCGTCAGGTGCTGGCGCTGAAGCAATTTTTCGCCGGCCGTGATGCTACGGTGATCCTCGTCGATGACATGACCGGTAGTGCAACGGGCCACGACAATCACCTTCATAGTCTTGCTCACGGTGTCATCACGTTGGAGCGGCTGACCCTGGACTTCGGCGCGGCTCGGCGAAGGCTCCAGGTACAAAAGCTGCGCGGCGTCGATTTCATCGCCGGTTATCATGATATGACGATCCGCAAGGGTGGCCTCGACATCTACCCGCGCCTGATTGCGGCAACCCATCATGCCGAGTTCAGCGGCGAGGTGACGCCGAGCGGTGTGGTGGAGCTCGACAATCTGCTCGGCGGTGGCCCTATGCGCGGCACCAGCGTCCTGGTGACGGGACCGGCGGGTTCCGGCAAGACGACGATCTCGCTGCAATATATCGATGCCGCGTGTCGACGTGGCGAGAAGTGCACGATCTACGAGTTCGATGAGCGGGTGGGCACGCTGATGGCGCGGGCACGCGCCTTCAACCTCGGCTTGCAGGATCATGTCGACAACGGATGCCTCGTCATCGAGCAGATCGACCCGGCCGAACTGTCACCGGGTGAGTTTGCCTCGCGCGTGGTGAGCGAGGTCGAGGATCGCGGCGCCAACATGATCGTCATCGACAGCCTCAACGGGTATATGGCTGCGATGCCGCAGGAGCAGCAGCTCATTTTGCAGATGCATGAGATGCTGTCGTTTTTGAGCCAGAGGGGTGTCGTCACCTTCCTCATCAACCCGCAGCATGGGTTGGTGGGCACGATGGCAACCAACCTCAACATATCCTACGTCGCTGACACGGTGCTGCTACTGCGCTTTTTCGAAGCCGAAGGTCGCATCCGCAAGGCGATATCGGTCATCAAGAACCGTGGTGGCATGCACGAGGATACCATTCGCGAATTGCGCATCGACCAGCAGGGCGTGCGCGTCGGTGAAGCGCTGTCCGCGTTCAAGGGCGTACTCACCGGCACGCCGGAATATCTCGGCGCTCAGACACCTTTGATGGAAGATCGCTTCGGTGGATCATAAGACGGCGTCGGAAGGTCACCGCGTCCTCGTCTGCGCACCATTTGGCCGGGACGCGCCAAGCATCAAGGCGCTACTCGACGCCGATGGCTATGATGTCGCGATCTGTCCTAATTTGGGCGCTGTTGCAGCACATCTCGACTGGCGTATCGGGGTTCTCCTCCTCACCGAAGAGGCGTTGAAGCAGGGCGATGTGAGCCTGCGCGAGGCGTTTCAAAAACAGCCGGCCTGGT
Source organism: Sphingomonas sp. FUKUSWIS1 (assembly GCF_000733135.1). NCBI lineage: Bacteria > Pseudomonadati > Pseudomonadota > Alphaproteobacteria > Sphingomonadales > Sphingomonadaceae > Sphingomonas > Sphingomonas sp. FUKUSWIS1. The sequence goes on along the minus strand of NZ_JPJC01000041.1, from coordinate 13,002 downwards.
CTGACATTCCGACTATCCTGCTCGCTGCACAGCGTACCAATCAAGCTGCGCGTCCGAGACCAATGCCGGCTGGTCGGCCCGATAACAGCATCGTGTTGGAACGGCCGCTGGGAAAGGCGTCGCTGGTCAGCGCTGTCGCCTCCGCCATGCGGTCGCGTCAGAAGCAGTTCGACATGCGCGATCGGCAGGCTGAACTTGCCGAGAGCGAGAGCCGGCTGCGCCTGGCGACCGATGCGGCCGATGTGGGGACCTGGGACCACGATCCGCGTGACGGAACGATCCGGTGGGATGCCCGCTGCAAGGCGCTGTTCGGCATGCCGGCAGACACAATTGTCGATAATGCGCTGTTCCTCGCTCATGTCCACGATAGCGATCGGGCGAATGTCGAGGCCGCCTTAAACGGCGCTGTCGATCCCGCCGGCGATGGTGGCTATGACATCGAATACCGCACAATCGGAATGACCGATGGCGTTACGCGATGGGTTGCTGCGCGTGGTGGCAGCTTCTTTGCTGACGGCCAGGCGATCCGTTTCATCGGCACGATCATCGACATAACGGCGCGCAAGGACGCCGAGGACTCGCTCGATCGGCTCAACCGGACGCTGGAAGAGAAGGTCGCCGAACGCACCGCCGAACTTGAAGCGGAAATGGCAACGCGCGCGCGGGCCGAGGATGCGCTGCGACAGAGCCAGAAGATGGAGGCGGTGGGACAGCTCACCGGTGGGATCGCTCACGACTTCAACAACATGTTGACCGGTGTCATCGGCGGTCTCGACATCATCAAACGCCGGATCGCGTCCGGTCGGCTTGACGACCTCGACCGGTTCATGGATGCGGCGTCGGCGTCGGCACAGCGTGCCGCAGCGCTGACCCAGCGACTGCTCGCCTTCTCACGCCGGCAGTCGCTCGATACCCGTCCGGTCGATGTGAATGCACTCACGCAGTCGCTGGAGGATCTGCTTCGCCGAACGATCCGCGAAAACATCGCTCTCGCCATCGTTTCCAACGAGCAGGTCGGTTTTGCCGTCACCGACGCCAACCAGCTCGAGAACGCGATCCTGAACCTCGTCATCAACGCGCGCGACGCAATGCCCGATGGCGGACAGCTCACGATTGAAACATCGCTCGTCGAGCTCGATGAGGCCTATGCAACCGCCAAGCCTGACATTGCGGCCGGGCGATACGTCATGGTTGCCGTCTCCGACACCGGCGTGGGCATGTCACCTGACCTCGTTGCCAAAGTGTTCGATCCGTTCTTCACCACCAAGCCGATCGGCCAGGGGACCGGCCTCGGTCTGTCGATGGTCTACGGTTTTGCCCGGCAATCGGGTGGGCAGGTTCGCATCCATAGCCGCCCCGGTGAAGGAACTTCGGTCAAGCTCTACTTGCCGGCCGGCGAAGCGCCGGAAGGCAGCGATTCATCTGTTGCCCCGCAGCTTCAGGAGGGTGACGGCCAGACGGTTCTACTGGTCGAGGACGATGACTCGGTCCGCGTACTCATCCACGAGGTGCTGAGCGAACTGGCCTATCGCACGATCCTTGCCAAAGATGCTGACGAGGCAATCCCGGTGCTGGCGTCAGACCAAACGATCGATCTCTTGGTGTCGGATGTCGGTCTGCCGGGTATGAACGGTCGGCAGCTGGCCGAGATTGCACGGACGCATCGGCCCGAACTGCCGGTGCTTTTTGTGACCGGCTATGCCGAGAATGCCGCCATTCGGGCCGGTTTCCTCGGCACCAACATGGACATGATAACCAAGCCCTTCGCCCTGGACGCGCTAGGGGCTAAGATCACCGAAATGCTTGGCGGATAAGCCACCTTTTATCGGTATTTTAGGGCTCTCTCGTCTTTTTAGACAAGTTTGAGTAAATAAGCTCAGTCCCAAATTATGATCGTTTTCAGGACAGCTATAGGTATCATGGAGCGGCAGCTATCCGCTTCGAAGTTCCTAATAGCTGACTGGCTGGAAAGTCCCCAATCGTAGCCGTTTAGATCCGGATTCAGCACGGAAAGCTTTCTCGCCCGGACTCCGTCTCGAGGATGCGCTCAAGGCAGAGACGGAGACGTTCCTTGTTACCGGCACGGAGGTTCAACGGTGCCGTTTGATTAGGTTCCGTATGGTCCTCCTTGGTTCGGACTTCAGGCGGACCAAGCGACTAAATCGACCAGAAATGTATACGTCGTGTTCTCACGGAAAACAGACCCACCTGCCACTAGTGCACTTAGAGCATACCCTAAAAGCACTGTGATGAAGACGGACGTTTCGCACCGGCTTGGATCTCGGGCAGGGGGGGGAGCGCGCGGTATCCCGTTAAAGTTCGTGCTATCAATGACACCGTTTCTGCAAGGCTGGTCGTGCGACGGCGTCAGCTAGGTGATCATGCCGTCCGAGGCATGTCGGTTATCGACGCCGTCACTGCCCTGACGTCCTGGATGTCCGATGCCTTCGTAACTGCTGCCATCAGATCGACGTCCGTCAGATCGCGGTGATCGATCCACCATTTGGCGTCAGTGACCCGAAGGCATGCGCTACAGTCGGCGTCGCTGTTTGAGTTGGTTAGCGCTGCGAGCCGCTTGGTCCTGATCGTCGACGCCCATCCGATTTGCCGATCGGTCCCCGCTAGCGGCGGAAGAACAAGGTGTGAGACAGCGGCGCTGCTCAACGCTGCCGCAGCGACCTCCTCAGCCCGCTTTTTCGCAACGAAGCAGTCTCGACAGGTAGTCGTCTTCAGCCACTTGGCCTTACGTTCCTGCTGGCTTTCAAAGCCGGTAAGATGATGAGCCTGCTCATGACCGCAGGCATGAATGATCCGCTGTTCCATGGCATGGATGATGCCCGTTCGTGGTTTGTGCGCAACGCCAATGAGTCAGGTTGAATCAGAATCGCGGCCAGTGGCTGACGACTGAACGGGAATGTCCAGCCAACTAAGCTGGCGCAACGCCGTCAGCGTTCACCAGATTTCGGCCAACCAGTGTGCCGATGAGCCGGACGCGCTTTTCTACCAGATCTACGGGGGTACGATGCAATTCCAGCTCGTAGCGGCCACCGACATCGCGGCGAAGATAGAAGGCTCCGCCATCGCGGACCAACGTGCCTATCTCGTTGATCCGCGTACCAATCGCTATCATCGCTATGTCGTCGCTCCGTTGATGATCATGCAAAATTGCGGGCGATCCTTGGGGCAGCCGATGCTCCTTGGTAGTCCCATGATCCTGCTAATTCATTCCTGACCGGTCTCTAAAGACTGATATTCCGCCGCGCCATTTCAACGAATGCCATATCCCCGATTGGTGAGCGGGGCTCGGCTTTAAAGATGTCAGCCAAATCGAGCAGATCCTCGTTGGAAAGGTCCGCGATCGAGGCTTCGATCTCGGCAAGGCGCCGCACGGCGTGATCGCCGCGATCGGCGACCCGCTTCATTCTTGTCTTGAGCATGCCGCCTTTTATCATAAACGTCGCGGGGGCGGCAGGGGCATTTACGGCCGGTTGGCTGAGATAAATCGGCCAAAAATGCCTGCTATCTGCAGGCGGAAGAAGCTTCTTTGACGGAGAACCGCACCGCGTTCTGGCAGCAGATCCCAAAGCTGCAGGAACGCACAGCTTCAAAGAGCGAACGGCGCCATCGCGGTGCATGCGGACTGCCCGCATTTGCGGTAAAACTGGTGGAAAGCGGCCCGGCCGCTTTCGGGCAGCGGTCGCTGTAAGCAGCCGTTCGTTCATTTGATAGGGCAGGAGCCTAATTGGCCGGGTTCTGGTAGACCGGACGGGCCGCTTTCGGCGTGCAGTTGCATCAAGCATTCGTTAGTTCACTTGATCTGTCACGGGGTAAGCCGCTGGTCGCCCGTTTAGCAGCTCGGCCTGTTACGGGTGACGATGTGCCGTAACCTGACTATCGTTGATGCAGCGGGACAAGGGCGTTAAATCCCCGTGGGTAGTGATAACCATGAGTACGCCTTAAAATACCGAGCAGGCAAACCTAGACCCAGGCTGATAGCGTCGGTGAACTGTAAGAGGACTTGGATTTGCACACGCTATACGAAACGATCGAGCCCTATCATTCCGGCATGCTCGACGTCGGTGACGGGCATTCGGTGTATTTCGAGCGCTGCGGCACGCCTGGGGGCAAGCCCGCAGTGTTCCTCCATGGCGGGCCAGGCGGGGGCATCTCGGCAAAACATCGCCAGCTGTTCGATCCTGCGAGATACGATGTGCTGCTGTTCGATCAGCGAGGATGTGGGCGGTCGACGCCGCATGCCGGGCTCGACGCGAACACCACCTGGGATCTGGTCGCTGACATGGAGCAACTGCGCACGATGATCGGTGTCGAACGCTGGCTAGTGTTCGGTGGATCCTGGGGATCGACGCTGGCGCTAGCTTATGCACAGACGCATCCCGAACGAGTCAGCGAGCTGGTCCTGCGCGGCATCTTCACCTTGCGGACGTCGGAGCTCGACTGGTATTATCAGTTTGGCGCGTCGGAGGTGTTCCCCGACAAATGGGCAGCATTCGAGGCGCCGATCCCGATTACTGAGCGTGACGACATGCGCGGCGCGTACCGCAAGCGTCTGACCGGCTACGATCCCGCGGCACAGATCGAGGCGGCCAAGGCCTGGGCGTTGTGGGAGGGCGAGACGATCACCTTGCTGCCCGATCCGGCGACCAGCGCGGGGTTCGAGGACGCGCATTTCGCGCTGGCGTTCGCACGGATCGAGAACCATTATTTCGTCAATAACGGCTGGCTCGACGAGGGACAGTTGATCCGCAATGCGGGCATGCTCGCGGGCATTCCCGGCACGATCGTCCAGGGCCGTTACGACATGGTCTGCCCGGCACGCACCGCGTACGATCTGCATCACGCCTGGCCCGAAGCGGACTTTCATCTGGTGGAGGGCGCCGGTCATGCCTGGAACGAGCCGGGTATCCTCAACCAATTGATCCGCGCGACGGACCGCTACGCCGCCGATTAGGCGGGCGCGCGGGCCAGTCGGCGAGGAATGGTGAAGTCGGTTTCGCCAGCCTCTGAGATCGCGGTTGCCATCACGTGGTGCATCGGCGCGCGCGTGCAGGCGGGATCGGTCGCGGCGGCGTTGCCGGCAAGTGCTAGCGCCTGGCAGCGACATCCGCCCCAATCGATCTCGCGGCGGTCGCAGCCTTGGCATGGTGCCGGCATCCAGTCGGTGCCGCGGAACCGCGCAAATGCTTCGGCGTCATGCCAAAGATCGAAGAGCGACCATTCGCGGACCGAGGGGAATTCCATGTCGGGGATCGTCTCGGCGGCATGGCAGGGCAGTGCCTTGCCGGAGGGCGAGATGTTGATGAAACGCTGGCCCCAGCCGCCCATACAGGCCTTGGGCCGCGCCGCATAATAATCGGGGACGACGTAATCGATCGCGATCCGGCCGTGCAGTCGAGCGCGCGCAGCCTCGACGATCGCGGTGGTGCTCTCAAGCTGGTCGATCGTCGGCAGCAGCGCGTTGCGATTGCGCAGCGCCCACCCGTAATACTGGACGTGAGCGATCTCCATGCGTTCGGAACCGAGCGCTTCGCCAAGCGCGATCATCTCCTCGACCCGATCGATATTCTGGCGGTGAACGACGAAGTTGCTCGTCAGAGGCAGGCCAGAGTTGCGGATCAGCGCAGCGGCGAGCAGTTTCTTCGCATGGCCGCCACGATAACCGCCCGCGACGTCCGCGCGCAGCGCCTCGCTGTCCTGGAAGCTCAGCTGTACATGATCCACCCCCGCCGTGATCAGCGCGCGCATCCGCTCGGCGTCGAGCAGCACCCCGGAGGTGATGATGTTGGTATAAAGCCCAGCGGCGTTCGCATGGGCTACGAGCTGTTCCAGATCGCGCCGCGCCATCGGTTCGCCACCCGAGAAATGAACCTGCAGCACGCCGAGCGCGGCCGCCTCGTCGAGCACGCGGAGCCATTCGTCGGTCGCCAGTTCGCTGGACGGCGGATCGAGCTTCAGCGGATTCGAGCAATAGGCGCATTGGAGGGGGCAGCGGTGGGTGAGTTCAATGATGAGTCCCATCGGGGGTGGGGTCATAGCTGTATCGCTCCGCGGAGGGAAAGGTCGTCGAGGGCCGCCACGACGTCGTCCGCGATCGTCTCGCGCGGGGCATCGAACCGGCGGGCAAGGTCGTCGACGATATGGTCGGTCGTGCGCGCTCCGTCGACGAGCCTCAGGATTTCCACCGCAATGTCGTCGGGCATGAACAGCTTTTCGGGCGCGAGGATGATCCAGACGTTGCGGACGGTGTCGAAGCGGAACTTCACGCCGCGCTTGAAACGAGGCACTGCAGTCATCGTACGTCCTGCGGCACGAACGCGCCGGGCGGGATCAGTCCGGGCGCGACATAGGCGAGGTACAGCCCATCGAGCTGCGACCAGAGCACGTCGCACTTGAAGCGCAACGCCGACAGCACCGCCTGCTGCTTCTCCGCCGTATCGGCATGCGCCTTCACATAGGCGAGCGCGAAGTCGCTGTCCTGCGGCGCCTGGGTGAGGCGCGGGGTGAAGTAGGACAGCGTATCGGGCGTTATGAAGTCGTAATGCGCGAGCATGCCGGACACGCGCTCGGCGATGATGGTCGGCGAGAAGAGTTCGGTCAGCGACGATGCCACCGCCTCCAGCAACGTGCGGTCGCGGACGAAATGGACGTAGGCGTCGACCGCGAAACGGGTGGTCGGCAGGATCGCGTCGGTACTCTTGACCAGCGCACGGTCCAGGCCGACGCCCTCGGCCAGCTTGATCCAGCGTTCGATACCGCCGGGCTTGCTGCCATCGCCGTCGTGATCCTCGATCCTTCGGCGCCACTCGCGGCGCAGCTCCGAAGTCGGCAGGCGCGCGAGCAGATGCGCGTCCTTCACCGGGATCTGATTCTGGTAGTAATAACGGTTCAGTGCCCAGGCCTGAACCTGGCCGCGGGTGAGCTTACCGTCGTGGAGGAGGCGGTGGAACGGATGGAGGATATGATAACGCTCGGCGCCGATCGCGCGAAGCGCTGTTTCCAAGCCATCGTCGTCCATCAATTCGGTCATAATGTGAACCGCAAACCGTCCTCGGCGATGATCCACTTCGCGGCTTCGGCCTCGGTGCGCTCGGGGCTGTCGTCTAGCAGCACGGGGTTGGAATTGTTGATGTGGAGCGCGATGCGTCGTCCGATCGTCAGGTCGGCAAGCGATGCTATCGAGCCTCCTGCACCGGCCATGCTCATATGGCCCATACGGCGGCCCGTCTTGGCGCCGAGCCCGGCATGGATCATCTCGTCGTCGTCCCACAAAGTCGCATCGAAGAAGAGCAGGTCGGCGCCGTCGATCCGCGCACGCAGGTCGTCCGTCATCGCCGCGCAGCCGGGAATGAAGAGGACGCGGTGCGTGCCGTCGGAAATCTCTGCGCCGACCGTGGTGTCGTCGACCAGGATCGGCTGCATGCGGTCGCCATCCTCCATGTAAAGCGGGACCTTGCCCGGCACCGCGAAGAGCGTCGCGGTTAGCGTGTCGTCCAGCGCTATGGGCTGGCCGAGCATGACCGTGTGACGGTCGACGATGCCATCCGCCAGCACGTCGAAGATCGGATTGGCGGTGAGGATGGCGTGCACGGCTGTGGTCGCATGCAGTGCGAAGGGCTCGCGTTCGCGCAAGGTCAACAGTCCGGCAATCACGTCGACGTCGCCGCCGGTGAGCACGACGCTAGCAATCGGGGTCGAGCGTCGGCCATGGGTGGGATGCAGCGCCGACGTGAGTTCAAGCTGGCGACGTAGGTCGGGCGAGGCGTTGAAAAGGTGCCAGCGCTGACCATCGCCGCTGACCACGATGCTGGCTTGCGTCCGCGGACGTGCTGCAGTGTCACCGGCGCGGGCGCGGCGGGAGGCGGGCGAATGGCAGTTCCATTGGGGGAAGCCGCCGCCGGCCGCCGCCCCCAGGACGATGACGTCCATCTGCTATCAGACGAGTTCGGCGCACGCATAGCAGTTGATTTCGGCACCGAGGGCGATCTCGACGATCCGGGGCTTCTTCCAGGCCATTCACTGTCTCCTGTGCGCGGATATGCGCCTGCTGGACCCTAGCGATCGGTCGATGCGAGGGAATTGGCCTTAAGTACGACTTGGCCAAATCGCGCCGGACTAGCTGCTTGATCATCCGACCCGGTTGGCGATCAGGTGATCGACGACGCTTGGATCGCCCAGCGTGCTGGTGTCGCCGAGGCTCGAGGTGTCGCCTTCCGCGATCTTGCGCAGGATGCGGCGCATGATCTTTCCCGAGCGCGTCTTGGGCAAAGCCGGAGCGAATTGGAGTTTGTCGGGGGTTGCGATCGGGCCGATCTCGGTGCGTACCCAGCGGCACAGCTCGTCGCGCAGGTCGTGGCTATGGTCGATGCCGTCGTTGAGTGTGACATAGGCGTAGATGCCCTGGCCCTTCACGTCGTGCGGCATGCCGACCACTGCCGCCTCGGCGACGTGTTTGTGCAGCACCAGCGCGCTTTCGACTTCGGCCGTGCCCATCCGGTGCCCGCTAACGTTGATCACGTCGTCGACGCGGCCGGTGATCCAGTAATAACCGTCCTCATCGCGGCGACATCCATCGCCGGTGAAATACTTGCCCTGGTAGGTCGAGAAATAGGTCTGAAAGAAGCGTTCGTGATCGCCCCAGACGGTCCGCATCTGGCCTGGCCAGCTCTGCGTGATGACGAGGTTGCCTTCCGCCGGACCGACCAGCACGTTGCCCTTCTCGTCGACCAGTTCCAGCGTCACGCCGGGCAGGGGCTTGGTTGCCGAACCCGGCTTCAATGCGGTCGCGCCGGGCAGTGGGCAGATCATGATACCGCCGGTCTCGGTCTGCCACCACGCGTCGATGATCGGCGCTCGTCCGCCGCCGACGACATCGTGATACCAGCGCCATGCCTCGGGATTGATCGGTTCGCCGACACTGCCGAGCAGCTTGAGCGACGAGCGATCGGTGCGCGTGACGAAATCGTCGCCTTCTTTCATCAGCGCGCGCAGCACGGTCGGTGCGGTAAACAGTGTGTGGACCTTGTGGCGATCGACGATCTCCCAGATCCGGCTGGCGTTCGGCCAGTTCGGAAGCCCCTCGTACATCAAGGTCGTCGCACCATTGGCTAGCGGGCCGTAGAGGATGTACGTGTGGCCGGTGACCCAACCGATATCGGCGGCACACCAGTAGATGTCGCCGGGCTGGTAATCGAACGCCATCTCATGGGTGTAGGCCGCCCAGAGCAGATAGCCGCCACTAGTGTGCAGCACGCCCTTGGGCTTGCCGGTCGATCCGCTGGTGTAGAGCACGAACAGCGGATCTTCGGCGGCGACCGGCACCGCGGGGCAGTCGGTGCCGACTCCCTCGGCTGCTTCGTGATACCAGACGTCGCGGGTGTGCATCGTCACGTCGCCGCCGGTCGCCTTGACGACGATGACGCGCTTGAGGCCTGGAGCCTTTTCGGCGGCGGCATCGACATTGGCCTTCAATGGAATGCGCTTGCCGCCACGACAGCCTTCGTCGGCGGTGACGACGATCGTCGATCCACAATCCTCGATCCGCCCGGCAATCGCCTCGGGGGAGAAGCCGCCGAACACCACCGAATGCACCGCACCGAGCCGCGCGCAGGCGAGTACCGCGAATGCCGCTTCGGGGATCATCGGCAGGTAGATCGTGACGCGATCGCCCTTCGCAACGCCCTGCGCGGTCAGCACGTTGGCGAAGCGGCACACTCCGGCATGGAGTTCGCGGTAGGTGATGTGACGAGGCGCATCGGTGGGGCAGTCCGGCTCCCAGATGATCGCGACCTGATCGCCGCGTGTATCGAGATGCCGGTCTAGACAGTTCGCGGCGACGTTCAGTTCGCCGTCCTCGAACCATTTGATGTGGAAATCATCTTTCGCGAACGACCAGTCGCCTGCGATCTCGGGTACCTTCGTCCAGTCCAGCCGCTTCGCCTGTTCCAGCCAGAACGCGCCCGGATTGCTCGACGCCGCTTCATACAGCGTGTCGTAGCCGTCCCCGTCGATGCGGGCGTGGTCGGCCCAGCCACTGGTTACGGGGAAGATGGTCTGTTCGGTCATAGGTGTCCCGGAAAGAAGAGGCCGCGGGGCGATGATGTCCCGCGGCCGGGCGTCGGATCAGAAGAACAGGATCGCACCCGCTGCCAAAGTATCGGACTTGGCATCGTTGCCGTTATGGGCCTCGGCCTTGGTCCGCGTGTATTCGCCGATCAGCGTGACCCAGCTGGTCAGGCCGTAGCGCGCCTGACCGACCCAACTGCTGTTCTTGTCAAGCAGCGTCGGGTTGACCTCGTTGCGGGCAAGATCGAGGAAGCTCGCGCCGTAGCTTCCGCCGAGCGTGAGCTTGCCGATCGTGTACGTGCCCTGGGCATAATAGCCGCTACTGTCGCGCTTGCGCCCGGCGGCGTCTGTGGAGAGGATGAACAAGCCGGTCGTACCGATGCCCGAGCCATTGTAATAGTAACCAAGCAAACCAAAGCCGGCATAGGTCAGCTTCGCGCCGACATCGAAGCCGCTGCCGGTGTAGCTGGGAGATCCATCGACCCCGTCATGCTTCTGGGTGATGCCGCCAGCCCAAAAGTGTCCACCGAGCTGATCCGACTTGAAGTCATAGGTGACTTTAGCTTGGAAGCCGGGCGAACCATTGACCTCCGAATTGCCGATCGTCTGGAGCGGCTGGAAGATGCCGGCGCTTACCTGGAGCCCACCGAATTTGGGGCTGGAATAGGTGATCTGGGGCTGGAAGTCGGTGTAGATATAGCCGATGCCGATCCGCCCGAGCGAGGTGTTCGACGGCGCGACGTTGCCGCCGGTCGAGCCGACGCCGAGCAGTGTAATATCGTTGAGGATCGCGTCCGAGCCGAACAGGCCGATGTCGCGACCGACCTTGATCGTGCCGAAATTGGGCTTTCCGAAGGTAAGGTAGGTCTGGCGGGCGTCGATGCCCGATGTGGCGAGCGCTTGCGGCGTACCGGCTGAATTGGCCCCGCCCACATTGGAGACGCTGTTGATGCCGGGATACAGGCCAATATGCGCGGCGACGTCCCAACCGCCCTGGTTGGTCGATACGTCGATGCCGAAGATGCCGGGCAACAGGCCGTTGCGGATCGACGAGCTGCTTTTGCCAACGGCGGCGAGGCCGCCGACGACGGTATTGCTGGCAATCGGGCGGTCGCCATTGTCGTGGACGTAGAAGCCGTTGACCGATCCGGAGAATTTCACGGTCACGCCGCCGAACTCCATGCCGACGCCGGCTTCGGTCATGCGGACGGAGCGCTTGTCGTCAAGCTGAGCCTGCGCGGCCTGTTGCGGCGCCTGGGGCGCACTGGTGGCGACGGCGGTAGGCTGAGACGGTGCGACTTCGGCGGTCTTGCGGGCAACGAGCGCGTTGTATTCGTCATTGGTGAGGATGCCCTTTTCCTTCAAGCGCAAGAGCAACTGACTGGTCGTGTCATCGGCCTGTGCGAAAGCGGGCGTTGCCGCACAGCACAGTAAAGTCCCGCCTGCCGCCGTTGCCAGCAGATTGCCTAGTCCGATCATCGAAACCTCCCTTTGCGACGCGATGTGATCTGCGCCTTGTTGCAAAGGCTGGCGGATACAGGCGGTCGCGAAAATTAGACTTTGGGTCCGGCGTGCGAATGACGTCAGGGTGCGATCGCGACTCCCCAGGGTGCGCGGCCGGCGGGGATCGTCGCGGTCACCTTGGCGGTCGCGATGTCGATCACCGACACGGTGTCGCTGAGGCCATTGGCGGCGAAGGCGCGCCTGCCGTCGGGGCTGATCGCGAGGTGCCAGACGCGGAGGCCGACGGGAACGATCCGCGTCACCTTGTGGCTGGCAACGTCGATGAACGCGACGGCGTTGCCGCGGCCCAAGGCAACCAACGCGGTCTTGTGATCGGGGGTAAACCGGATGCCGACCGGCATGATCTTCTCGGGGTTGGTGCCGGGGATTGCGAAGCGGATCGTGTCGGTTACCGTCCGAGCTGCGGTGTCGACGATCTGAACCGTCCCGCCGATCTCGGCCGAAACCCATAACTGTTTGCCGTCGCGCGTATATTCGGCATGACGCGGACGTTGCTCGACCGCGGTGACGCCGGTCGGCTGGTGGCTGGCGATATCGATCCAGTGGAGCGAATTGTCGGTCTCCGCGGTCGATACCGCGGTCTTGCCGTCGGGACTGACCGCCATCCCCTCGGGCTCGACGCCGACCACGACTTGGAACGCGACTTTCCGCCCCGGCACGTCGATCGCGGTGACCGCGGCGTCCCGCTCGTTGGAGGCGAACAGCAGCGTGCCGTCGGGGGAGAGCGCGAACGTCTCCGGATCCTCGCCCGAAGGCAGGTCGGCGATGAGCTTGCCGGTCTTGCTGTCAATCACCTGCACGGCATTCTCGTCGCTGGCGCAGACGTAGAGCTGAGTACCGTCACGCGACAGGATGATGCCGCGCGGGCGACGGCCAACTGGCCACGTCGCGATCGGTTTCAGCGTCGCGCCGTCTATGACGGTGATCGAGTTTCCCTTCTCGTTGGAAACGTAGATCGTCTCCGCAAGTGCAGGAGCGGCGGCGGTCAACGCCAGCAGGGGAAGCAGGGTCAGGGTTCGCATTTGCCGACACTAACTCCGATGAGCGCGCAACACCCTGATACCAAAGTGCAATAGGACTAGCGCGTGGGCCGTCCATAGGGTTCTGCCATGCCGCGTCAGATCGGCCGACGGCAATGGTGAGGTGTTTGGAATGGCTGGAAGAGTATCGCGGTTCGTCTTCGCGGCTTCGGCAATGGTCGCGGCCGGATCGATCGGCATCAATGTGTATGCGCATGGCAATGTAACGCCCCAAGCCGTCGACACGACCGCGCTGAAGGACATTGGCACTACATGGCTGAAGGTGAACCCGTATCGCAGCGACGCGACCGCGATCAAGATCGGCGAGAGCGCGTATGGCCAGAATTGCGCGCGCTGCCACGGCTTGGAGGCCATCTCC
>NZ_JPJC01000040.1:0-3758 GCF_000733135.1 Sphingomonas sp. FUKUSWIS1 | reverse complement strand
CGGCCAGACCAACCTGCTCGCGCTCAACGCGACGATCGAGGCGGCGCGCGCGGGCGATGCCGGGCGCGATCGCGCTGGTGCTCGTGATCCTTGCCGCGGCGAGCTTTGCGATCGTGCCGGAAACGCAGCAGGCGGTGATCCTGCGGTTCGGCCAGCCGATCCGGACGGTCAACGCCTATGCGCCCGGCCAGCCCTTCGGCCAGACCGGCGCGGGGCTGATCGCGCGCGTGCCGTTCATCGACCGCATCGTGTGGATCGACAAGCGCGTGCAGGACATCGAGCTGGACAACACGCTGGTGCTGTCGACCGACCAGCTGCGGCTCGAGGTCGATGCCTATGCGCGTTACCGCGTCGTCGACCCGCGCAAGATGCGCAACGCGGTCGGCAGCGAGGAACGCATCCCCGACCAGCTGCGCCCGATCCTGGGCTCGGCGCTGCGCAACGAGCTGGGCAAGCGGCGCTTCGTCGAACTGCTCAGCCCCGAGCGGTCCGAGCTGATGGACAATATCCAGACCGGGTTGCAGCGCGTGGCGAGCCAGTATGGCGTCGAGATCGTCGACGTGCGGATCAAGCAGGCGAACCTGCCCGTCGGCCTGCCGCTCGAAAGCGCGCTCAAGCGCATGTCGAGCGCACGCCAGCAGGAGGCGATCACGATCCGGGCCGAGGGCCAGAAGCAGGCGCAGATCGTGCGTGCGCAGGCGGATGCCGATTCGGCGAAGATCTATGCCGAGAGCTTTGGCAAGGATGCCGACTTCTACGACTTCTACCGGGCCATGCAGTCCTACCGGCACACGTTCGGGGCAGATGGCGGTCCGGCACCCGAAGGATCGACGTCGATAATTCTTTCGCCGAACAACAGCTATCTGCGGGAATTCGAGGGCCGCGGGCGTTAAAGCCCGTGAGCTTGCTCTGAACACCCGTTCATATTCAAGCGTCGTTCAGCCGTAATCGGCGATGAAACCCCGGTTTCGGACGATGAAACGAGAGGACAATATCCAGTGCGTTACGCCTACGCCATTACCAGCGCTCTACTGCTCGGCGGCGCGACCGCGACGCTCGCGCTCCAGCCCGGCACCGCTTCGGGGACCGGCCAGGTCGCCCAGAACGAACCCGGCGCGATCCAGGCGGTCGTGCCCAAGCCCGGCGCGCCGATGAGCTTTGCCGACATGGTCGCGCGGCTCCAGCCCGCGGTCGTGAACATCTCGACCAAGCAGACGATCGTCCAGAAGCAGCAGGCCAATCCGTTCGCGGGTACGCCGTTCGGCGAGCTGTTCGGCGGCATGGGCGGCGGTCCGCAGGGTGGCCCCCCGGTCAAGCGCGAGGGCGCGTCGCTCGGCTCGGGCTTCCTGATCTCGGCGGACGGCTATGTCGTCACCAACAACCACGTGATCTCGCCGGGCGCGCAGGGCGCGACGGTCGATTCGATCACGGTGACGCTGAGCAACAAGAAGGAATATGTCGCCAAGGTCATCGGCAAGGACCAGGAATCGGACCTGGCGCTGCTGAAGATCGACGCGCCGAACCTGCCCTTCGTCAAGTTCGGCGATTCGAACGGCGCGCGCGTCGGCGACTGGGTCGTCGCGATCGGCGAGCCGTTCGGGCTGGGCGGCACGGTGACCGCGGGGATCATCTCGGCGATCAACCGCGTCACCGGACAGGGCGGCGCGTATGACCGCTTCATCCAGACCGACGCGTCGATCAACCAGGGCAATTCGGGTGGGCCGATGTTCGACCTGAACGGCAATGTGATCGGCGTGAATTCGCAGATCTTCAGCCAGTCGGGCGGCAATATCGGCATCGGCTTCGCGATCCCCGCGGCGACCGCCAAGCCGATCATCGCGACCTTCATGAAGGGCGGCACGATCGAGCGCGGCTATATCGGCGTGACGCTGGGCCGTGGCGGCACGATCGACGAGGATACCGCAGCGGCGCTCGGCATCGCCAAGAACCAGGGCGAGCTGATCAATGACGTCACCGCGGGCGGGCCCGCGGCGCGCGCCGGCGTGCGCGCGGGCGACGTGGTGACCAAGGTCAACGGCCAGGTCGTCACGGTCGACCAGTCGCTGTCCTATCTCGTGTCGAACGTGAAGCCCGGCCAGACCGCGCGGCTCGACATCCTGCGCAACGGCAAGCCGACGAGCGCGAACGTGGTCGTCGTGCCGCGGCCGAGCGCGGACAAGCTGGCGGCGACGCTTGGCGGCGATGCGCAGGGCTTCGGCACCGACGACGGCGACGACGATGACGCAGCGACCGGCGCGGCACCCACTGCGGGTGCGGCGCTCGGGATCGGCGTCCAGCCGCTGACCCCGGCGATCGCGCAGGCGGTCGGCGTCGAGGCGGGCACGCAGGGCGTGGTGATCGCCGCCGTCGCGCAGACGAGCGATGCGTTCGGCAAGCTCAAGCGCGGCGACGTGATCATCTCGGTCAACGGCACGCCGGTGCGCAGTGCAACCGAGCTGCAGGGTGCGGTTACGACGGCCAAGGCCGCCGGGCGCCCGCAGGTGCTGTTGCAGGTCAAGCGCGGGCGCGGGCCGGCGCAGTTCCTGCCGGTCAAGATCAAGTAATCCACCCGACACTCGCGTGTCCCGAAGGACCGTCGCTCACCCGAGCGGCGGTCCTTTTTCTTTGCGGGGCGCGGGGTTAGGATCGGGATCGACAGCGAGGACATAGCAGCATGGGCGACGGCATCTTCATCGGCGCGAGCGCGGACGGTACGCGGCAGACGCTCGAGCTCAGACGCGCGAACCGGCACGGGCTGATCGCGGGCGCGACGGGGACGGGCAAGACCGTGACCGTGCAGGGGATCATCGAGGGGTTTTCGGCAAACGGCGTGCCGTGCTTCGTCGCGGACGTGAAGGGCGACCTGTCGGGGCTCGCCATGGCGGGGTCGCCGACCGCGAAGACGCATGCGATCTTTGCCGAGCGCGCCAGGGCGATCGGCGATGACGGCTGGGCCTATGCGGACACGCCCGTGCAGTTCTGGGACCTGTTCGGCGAGCAGGGGCATCCGATCCGCACGACGATCAGCGAGATGGGGCCGGTGCTGCTCGCGCGGCTGCTCGACCTGAACGAGGTGCAGGAGGGGGTGCTGACGATCGCCTTCCATGTCGCGGACACCGAAGGGCTGCTGCTGATCGATCTCGACGATCTGCAGGCGATGCTGAGCGAATGCGCGGGGCGGGCGGACGAGCTGACGACGACGTACGGCAACGTGTCGAAACAGTCGATCGGTGCGATCCAGCGTGCGCTGCTCCAGTTGCGGTCGCAGGGCGCGGAGCATTTCTTCGGCGAGCCCGCGCTCGAATTGCGCGACTTTATCGGCGTCGACGACCGGGGGCGGGGGCTGGTCAACATCCTCGCTGCGGACAAGCTGATGGCGAGCCCGAAGCTCTATTCGACGTTCCTGCTGTGGCTGATGAGCGAGCTGTTCGAACAGCTTCCCGAGATCGGCGATCCCGACAAGCCGGTGCTGTGCTTCTTCTTCGACGAGGCGCATCTGCTGTTCGATGCCGCGCCCAAGGCGCTGCTCGACACGATCGCACAGGTCGTGCGGCTGATCCGGTCGAAGGGCGTGGGCGTGTATTTCATCACGCAGAACCCGATCGACATTCCCGAGACGATCGCGGGGCAGCTCGGCAACCGGGTGCAGCATGCGCTGCGCGCGTTCACGCCGCGCGACCAGGCCGCGGTGCGATCGGCGGCGGAGACGTTCCGGGCGAATCCGGGGGTCGATGTCGCGACCGCGATCACCGAGCTGA